>JBBSOS010000007.1:0-19314 GCA_038259505.1 Candidatus Limnocylindrales bacterium
AAGACCACCACGATGCGCATGATCCTCGACATCATCCGGGCGGATCGAGGCAGCATCCGCGTGTTCGGTGGATCACCGGGCGTCGCGCATCAGCGACGGGTCGGCTACCTGCCCGAGGATCGGGGCCTCTATCGCGACGTGCCTGTCATCGAGACGCTGACCTACTTCGGGGCGCTTCGGGGGATGTCCACGTCGGCGAGTCGCACTCGTGCCCGCCAGCTCCTGGACGAGGTGGGACTGGGCGACTCGATGACCAAGACAGGTGCCGAGCTGTCGCGCGGCATGCACCAGAAGGCGCAGCTCATCGCGACCATCATGAACGAGCCCGACCTGCTCATCGTCGACGAACCGTTCCAGGGTCTGGACCCGGTGAATGCGGAGCTGCTCAAGGGCATCCTCCTCGCCCAGCGCAACCGCGGCGCGGCCGTGGTCATGAGCACCCACGACATGGGCGACGCCCAGACGCTGTGCGACCGGATCCTGCTCATCAACGACGGCCAACGCGTGTTGTACGGCACCGTGCCGGTGGTCCGCGACGCGTTCAGCGACGGTGCCGTGGAGGTCGTCGGGCAGGGCATCCCGACCACCGCGGACGCCTTCTCGAGCGTGGCGCATGTGGCTGCTGCGGATGGCTCCGTCCGCTTCCTGCTGCGTGATGGAGCCAGTGCCGGGGACCTGTTCCGGGAGCTGGCAGCGAGCAGCGCCACCATCGAGCGCTTCTCGCTCGATGCGCCCGACCTGGGCGAGATCTTCATCCGTGCCGTGGCCGGCGACCCGCGCACCGCGAGGGTCGCGTGAGCGACCGTTCGGGGTTCCTGCGCCTCCTCGGCATCGTGAGTCGCCGGGACTACATCCGGACCGTCAAGCGGCGCGGCTTCATCGTGGGCACGATGCTGCTGCCGCTGGGACTGGTCCTGCTCTTCGTGCTGTCGGCCATCCTGTCGCCCTCGTCGAGCACCGGCGTCACCGGCACGGGCGACACCAGCATCGTGATCGTCAATGATTCGGCCGTCGACCTCCGGCCGGTCGCCGTCGCGCCGCGCGTGGCGCTCGTCGCCCGTCACGCCGCCGAGGAGAACCTCGAGAACGGCACCATCGCCGAGTACTACGTGGTGCCTGCCACGTGGCCGGCACAGCCGGGCATCGATCGGGTCGAGCCGTCGGGTGGCTTCAGCCTGGACGCCGCCCAGCGGCACGAGGCACAGGACCAGGTCCTGGCGGCGACCCTTCGGGCGGGCCTCCTCTCGGCGAGTGGCGTGGGCGCGGACCTGATCGCGCGTGTCGTGACCCCGGTATCGGTGACCACCGTCACCCTCAGCGGCAGCCCGGTCTCCGACGCTGCGATCGCAGCCTCGTTCCTGTTGCCGCTCGGGTTCACGCTGCTGTTTGTGATGAGCATCTTCATCACCAGCGGCTACCTGCTCCAGTCGGTGACCGAGGAGAAGGAGAACCGGGTCATCGAGATCCTGCTCAGCTCGGTGCCGTCGCTGCCGCTCATGGCGGGCAAGATCCTCGGGCTCGGCGCCGCCGGTCTGACCCAGGTGGCCATCTGGATCGGCACCTCGCTGGTCCTGCTGCCCATCATCGGCGGTCACCTGGGCGGACTCGGTGACCTCCACCTGTCACCGCTCATCCTGTTGCTGGGCCTGCTCTACTTCGTGCTCGGCTATCTGTCGTACGGCGCGATCTTCACGGCTATCGGAGCGCTCGCGCCGGGCAACCGGGAGGCGCAGCAGTACTCGGGCTTCTTCGGCTTCATGGCGGTCATCCCGCTCGTCTTCAGTAGTGTGTTCCTGACCGACATCGACTCACCCCTGGTGTGGGCCCTGGCCCTGATCCCGCTCACCGCTCCCGCGTCGATGCTCATGGTCCTGACCATCGCACCCACCCTCCCGTGGGTCCTGGTCGTGGGATCGCTGGTGAGCCTGTCGCTGTTCGTCTGCCTCGCCACGATCGCGTCCGCACGCGTCTTCCGCGCGACCCTGTTGCTCTACGGGGTCCGGCCGAGCCTGCGGCGCATCGTGGATGCGATGCTCGCCCGGGACCAGGCGCCGGTGGACCCGGACACCACCTGAACGGGTCGGCACGCTCACGGTCGGAGTCGAGGCCCTCCGCGCGGGCGGGTCACACTGGCGCTGGGCGCGTCAGGCGGGTTTCCACTCGTCGATGGCGGCCCGGGTCGCGTCCTTGTCCTGGTACCACTCCGCGTTGAGGACCGTGAAGTTGGCCCACTCCGCGGGCACGGAGTCCTCGGGGAAGATGGCGTTCACGGGGCACTCTGGCTCGCACGCGCCGCAGTCGATGCATTCATCCGGGTCGATGACAAGGATCCGGTCGGTGCCCTGGTCGAAGTGGATGCAGTCCACCGGACAGACCGACACGCACGACTGGTCGAGGACGTCGATGCACGGCTCGGCGATGACATAGGTCATTCCATCCACCTCTGGATATCGCCCGGGCGCAGGTGCCGGGAGCACGGATTGGCAGTCACGACAGACGAGCACGCCTCGTCACACGTGCATCTTACTGCGCGTTGGCGCTCGCCACGGGCTCACCGACGGTCCGCAACTCGACGCGGCCGACCATGCCCTTGGCGATGTGACCCGGCAGGTGGCACAGCAACTGCAGCTCGCCGCTATCGGGGACCCGGTAGTCGACCGTCGCCTGTTCGCCCGAAACCAGCAGCAGCCGGATCCCGCCCGTCCCGGGTGGCACGCTGGCGGGCGGCGCGGTCGCGAAGGGTGCCGGGGGTGTCGCGGCGGCATCGGCAGCCGACCATGCAGCCTGGACGGCCGCATCACCCAGGACCATCTCGTGCGCCGTCATGCCAGCGCTGAACACTGTCAGCCGCACGGTCTCCCCGGCCACCAGCACCAGCGGCGTGGGGTCGAACAGGAAGTCCCGCATCAGGATCGTGACTGGGCGTGGATGCGCGGGCGTGCCTGGTTGGCCGATGGCCACCGACGGCGCTGGCTCGGCCGACCGCTGTGCCCCGACGAGGACCAGCGTGATGGCCACCAGGAAGAAGCCTGCCACGACCAGGACCGGGGCGAGCGACGGCCCTGCGCGCACGGGCCGCCGAGGGTCGCTGGTACGAGTCATGGCCCGACTGTATGACAGCCGGCCCAAAGCGGTCCCGGGACCAACCTGCCGAGATCGGGATCCGCCTGCCCGCCCGCCTGGTCATGGACACGCAGTTCATCGGCAACGTCATCCAGGCATCGGTGCGACAGTCATCGCGCTGGTCCTGGGCTCGCTGGCAGCACTCGCCGTCCACCGGTTCGGCTTCCTTGGACGCGAGGCGATCTCATTCGCGCTGGTGCTGCCTTCGCAATGCCCGGCATCGCGCTGGGCGCCGACGCCGTCCAGACATTCCGTCACGTCACCCTGCCGACGCTCGCGAGCGCAGTGCTGGCAGGCGCCATGCTGGCATTCGCGTTGTCTTTTGATGAGATCATCGTGACCAACTTCACCGCCGGCACTGAGCAGACGCTGCCCATCTGGATCCTGTCCAACATCAGACTGCCCAACCAGCGGCCGATCGTGAACGTGGTCGCGGTCATTCTGCTATCCGCGATCCCCATCTACCTCGCGCAGCGCCTCACCGGCCCCGGCGGCCACAAGCACTCGCTGAGGCCGTACGGGCTCGGCGCATGAGCCGCGCCTGCACCTGGGGCCGACTGGACGATCCGCCCGACCTGCTTCGGCCTCGGGCCCATCAGGCGAGGTGACGGTCGAGCGGTGCCCAGCGGAACGGTGCCAGCAACGGGTCACCAGCCGCCGGGGGGAGCAGTACGTCGTGGCCCATGAGGACGGCTGCGGCGAGGAGGATCAGGCCGACCGACACCAGCGCGACGAGCAATGCCAGGTGGCTCGCGACGTGGGCGTGGCGGTAGACGAGCAACGATACGGTGTCCATGGCGCTCCATCCGTGTGCCTCTGCGGTCGACCATCGCGGGCCAGGCCGGCTGCGATGCACGGATGACGATATGCGTCGGGACTTACCGCCCCATTTGTGGATAGTCGGTCGTCCGCGGGATGACCCGATCCCCGCGGACGCGCGATGTCAGCGACGCGTCTGGAAGCAGTCGCTGCAGTAGACCGGGCGAGCCCCGGTGGGCTGGAACGGCACCTGTGCGGCCCGACCGCACTCAGCGCACGTCGCCGAGAACATCTCGCGTGGCCGCCGCTCGGCATAGCCGCCGCCGGAGCCCCCCGATGACTGCCCGAACCCGTCGTACGAACTCCCTCCCGCGCCCGTGGTCCCCCCGGCCCCGTTGCGCTGAGACTTGCGGGCTGCGCGGCACGAGACGCACCGCTTTGGTGCCTCGCTGAAGCCGCGCTGTGCGTAGAACTCCTGCTCACCTGCAGTGAATGTGAACTCCTGTCCGCAATCCACGCACGTGATGCCTCGATCCGTATACGACAACGAATGAACCTCCGCCCGGGAACGAATGACACGTGGTCCGCCGTTCCGTCGTCCGACATGTGGCATCCGGTGATCCGGCCGGGTCTGCACCGGATCACAGTTCCGACACGCGATCGTTCGACATGGTCAGCGTCCCAAGGATCGCGCGACTATAGCGACGGCCCGTGCGCGCGTCCAGCATCTCGCGACATCGACAGCACATGAGGCAGGTACATTCGGTATCCTCGGCCGCCCGCCAGGATCTACAAGCGACTCCACGTGCCGTTCATGGTCCGACAACCGTGCTGCGAGTCACGCTCCGGCTGCGTCAACCGCGCCGACATCTACTACCCCTCGAACCTGGGCTCGTGGCCGGTCATCGTGACCATCCACGGACGGCCCCGTTTCCCGAGCGACATGGGCGAACTCGGCTCGCGCTCGCCGCCAAGGGGGCTGTCGTATTCGACATCGACTACCGGGGCGTGCGACCCATCAGCAAGAAATCCCCGGAGTCGATCTGGGACGTTGCCTGTGGCGTCCGCGACCTGGACCGCCACGTCGGTCGGCGCGTCGTACGCCCCGTCTGGGACATCGTGCGGGAGGGCGATCGCCGCCATGGGGCGCCCGATGACTAGCTGTCGATGATGCCTGACAGGGGCGTCCCGCCCGAGATGACCTCGCTCGACGGGACACCGAACCACTTCTGGGCAAGCGTCGCGTAGTAGTCGTTCATGTGCACGGTGGCCACGATGTTGTCATCGCGGTCGAGCGCGGTGAGGTCGGGATAGTCGCCCACGAGACCCTGGTTCACGGGACCCAGGAGCAGCGCGAAGGACCCGGCCCCATGGTCAAGGCCATTGGATTCGTTATCCGGTACCCGACGTCCGAATTCCGAGATGGTCGCGAGCAGCACCTCGTCAGCGTGCCCCGTGTCCATGAGCTCCTGGAGGAACGCGTCGACCGCCTTGTCCAGCATGGCCATGATCTGGGCATGCCGGTTGCGATGGTCGTCGTGGGTGTCGAAGTCGGCGAAGACCGGGATGTGGATGATGCGGATGCCGTTGTCCTGGCGGAGCATGCGTGCCGCCAGGCGGAGCTGGACGCCCAGCTCGGTGCCGGGATAGCCACCACCCTGGCCGGGGAGGCCCTTCGCGAGGTCGCTGAACCGGCGGGCGTAGGCGGCACCATCACGAGCCGAGCAGAACGGCACGGTCTCGTTGCTCTGGCGCTCGGACATGATCTTCCAGGCGGCCTTCCAGGCGTCGTCCATGTCGACGTCCCAGAACCGCGGGAACTCGCCGTCGCTGTAGGGATTCATGGAGAGCGTCGCGACCCGGGCACTGTTGAGCGCCGGGCTCGGCCCATAGCCGAGTGAGATACCGACGGCTGGCGCTGAGCGGTCGCCGATGTGGTCGCACAGGCGACCCAGGAACCCGGTCGCGCTCAGGTGGGCACTGTCCTGGTCGCCGCTCCACCAGCGACGCTGCATCTCGAAATGGGACAGGTCCGGCTTGGTCACGCCGAGACCCATGACCACGGCCGGCTTCCACGCCTTGATCCGGGCGAGGTTCTTGTGCATCCCGACCGTGTCCGATCCGGCGAGATCGATCATGTCATCGGGGTCGACCCGGGTGCGACTGCGCAATCGCCGGTAGGCATCCGCGGTCGAGCCGCCGCCCTTGGGCGGGAACATCGACAGGCCGTCGTTACCGCCACCCATGTCCAGGACCACGAGCTTGCGCTTGCCCACGGACGACGCGGACGGGATGTTGGGCCGCCGGGCCGCCGACGCGGCACGGGGCAGCAGGGTCGTCGCCGCGAGACCGGCACTGCCCGCGAGACCCAGCTCCAGGAACGCACGACGGTCGATGAGCTTCATGCGAGGCAGAACTCCGGGCTCGACAGGCACAACGCGAGCAGGATCCGCGCTCGGTCCGACTTGCGGGACTTGAGGTCGCGATCCTCGCCCACCCGCTTGAGGGCCTTGCGGGTCTGGCTACTGACCTCGTACATGGAGCAACGCTTGAGCGCGGCCGCCACCGGATCCGAGGCATCCACGACTGCCTTGATGGCCGGTGACCCGACCGCGAGGGCTGCCTTCGCGAGGGCGAGGCTCGGGCTCACCCAGCCATCCCCGGTCGGCCAGCCCGCGACGTTGGGCGGGTGGAACGGCACCTGACCCATGCCCCACAGTGTGTCGAGCATCAACTGCCTGCTGCCGAGACCCATGGCGGCCATGGCGGCGACGACCCATTCCACGGGATACCGCGGCCGGGTGAACCGGCTGGTCAGGAACTTGGGGTCCTCCAGGATCTCGGTCACCAGGGTCCTGCCGTTGAGTCCGGACTTGCGGTACCGGGCGGCCAGGCGATCGAGGGTCGCGGTCGACGGCTTCTTGCCCACGAAGTAGTACCAGGCCTTGCCCGCGATGAAGCGCGCGGTCGCGGACTGGTCGCAGACCGCATCCACGACCCCATCCGCGCGATACACCTGCTTGCCCAGGAAGCTGACCCTGTGGCTCGAGCCAAGGCTGGCCCAGCGCTCGTTGATGAACACTGCCTTACCGCTGTCGTGGTCGGTGTGCCAGCCGGCCAGTGCCAGTGCGCCGTGGTGCACGTTCGTCTCGGTGACCTTCTCCCGGCCGATGGTGAACAACTCCTGGAGCTCGCGCGCATAGTTCTCGTTGGGACCCTGGACGGTCGACCAACTGCCATCGAGATAGATGAGCATCGCCGGGCTGACCGTGATCTTCTGGAGGAACGAGCGATAGCTGCCGAGTGCGTACTGACGCACGAGCTTGTGCGCTGGCCATTCGACCTGCCACCAGTACACCTTGCTGTGGCTCACGGGCACGACGCCGTGCCAGAACCAGGTCATCTTCTCGTGCACGCCGGCGCTGTGGCTGGCCATCTGGCCGAGCCACCACTTGACCGGATCGCTCGAATCGTCATTGGTCAGGTTCGGCGGGTGCGCGGTCGAGAGCGCAGACCGACCGATCATCGCCGCGATGGTCCGGGCGGTCCCCCTCGAGGCATAGGCCTCGACCTGGCCCGGGTAGGGTCCGAAGGTCGTGCGCCGGAGGACGTGCGCGACAAGCTGGGTGGTCGTTGGCATCGCGCAGAGCCTATGCGACCGGGATCCCGATGAGGGCCGGACTGATCGGTCATCCTCGGGGGGCCTGATGGTTGGCCGCCGGCCAAGGTGAAGGACTCGTAGCCCATCCACCACCGGACGTTCAGCGATCTGGCGCCGGTCGCGGTGTACGGTCGCGGCCAGGAGGTATCCGACCGCATGTTCCCTCTTCGTCGAGCCGCGATCAGCCTGTCCATCGCCGCCGCCCTGGCCGGTCTCGGGGGCCCAGCCGGCGCACCGGTTCTCGCCGCCAGCCACGTGTTCGTGGTCCGATCCACGAGCGACCAGCCCGACCGGAGGGTGGGCGACGGCGTGTGCGATGCATCACGGAGCAGCGCCACCCGGGTGTGCACCCTGCGTGCCGCGATCATGGAAGCCAACGCGTCGCCGGACACCGACCGGATCCGGTTCGCCATCGCGGGTGGCACGGATTCCTGGAAGACCATCCGCCCCGCGTCCGCCCTGCCCATCATCACCGCGCCGCTCATCATCGACGGCACGACTCAGAAGGGTGCCCGGGTCAACACGGCGGTCGCGGGCACCAGCGCGAGGATGCGCGTGGTCCTCGACGGCTCTCGAGCCGGGAGCGTGCCCGGTCTCCAGGCGACCGCCCGGGTGACCATCCGCGGCCTGGCCATCAGCCGCTTCGCGCGCGGCATCCAGCTTTCAGGCGGCGCCGACGGGAGCCGCATCCTGGGCGACTTCATCGGCGTCGACCGGACCGGCAAGCTCGATCTCGGCAATTCAGGCAGCGGCATCCTGGTCAACGCTCGGGGCGTGCGCATCGGTTCCGCGGTCCGGGCAGAACGAAACCTCATCTCGGGCAACGGCAGCGCCGGTGTCAGCCTCGGCATCGCAGCGCGGGGCGCCGTCATCCAGGGCTCCCTCATCGGGACCGCGCGCGACGGCCAGCGCGCCGTCCCGAACGATGGTTCGGGCATCTTCGTGACCGGGTCCAGCGGGCACCTCATCGGCGGTCAGTTCGCGGGCCAGGGCAATGTCATCCGGTCGAACCGTGGCGCCGGCGTCGACATCATCGCCATCCGCAGCCCAAGCCTTGACCTGACGCCCCGGAACGTCCAGGTCCTCGGCAACTCCATCAGCCGGAACAGCGGGCTGGGCATCGATCTGGGTGGTGATGGCGTCACCCGGAACGACCGGGTCCCCGACCCCGATGGCGGTCCGAATCGCCTCCAGAACCGGCCGGTCGTGACCAGCGCCGTGATCGGGGCCAGCAACACGAGGATCATGGGCACGCTCGCGTCGGGCCGCAAGCGGGCCTATCGCATCGAACTGTTCCAGAGCGATGCCGGTGATGCCGAGGGGCGCGCGTTCCTGGGCTCTGTCGGCGTCCGTACCCATCGCGATGGCACGACGACCTGGAGCTTCCGGCCCGGCGCCGGGCTCGCCGCAGGGACCATCATCACCGCGACCGCCACGGACATCACCCGGCAGGAGACCTCCGAGTTCAGCGCCCCCCGCACGGTCCGCGAGCGCTGATCCCTGCGGGCGGTGTGCCCATCACAGACGCGGCGGTCGTCCGCCTGGGTATCCCGATCGACGGCGCCACGTCCCTGACCGAGACCGACGACCACGACCTACCCATCGGGGCCGCCGTCTTCCCGCTGGCGGAGCTGGGCGCTGCCTGGCCTACGTGGGTGGCGGGAACCGTCGCCGGAAGGTGAACGCGGCGCGCGTCGGGCCATCGCGCTCCAGGAGCGCCAGGCGCTCCTTCGCTTCCTCGACATCCGGCAGGTGCCCGGCGGCCACCCACCACAGGACCATGAAGTGGCCCTCGAACCGCTGGAACCACTCACGACGCCGGCCGATGTACGGCGTGTGCGGGCTGCGGTACGTGAACGCCTCGAGCGCCTCGATCGACTCCCAGACCGACATGTTGACCAGGATGCGCTCGTCGTCGAAGGGCCGGATGGCGGTCGCGTTGCCTTCCGGGGTGACCAGCCGCCACACGAACCCGGGGCTGGCATCGGCGATGGCATTGATGGGATCGAGCGCCTCCATGAAGCCCGCGACCATGGGTTCATCGCGTTGCACGAGCAGGATGCCGATGTTGAGTTGGGCGATGTGCACGCCACACCGTCCGCGGGCAGGGTCCTCGGTCACCGATGGCTCACAGCCCGCTCAGTGGTCGGCGCCGACGAACCGCTCGATGAGCCGATGACGCCAGAACATCCGCACCCCGAGGATCCAGACCACCACGAACACGATGACGATGACCGCATATTCCAGGCGCAGCGGTTCGAACGAGAAGAACTCGTTGATGAGCGGCACGTTGACCAGGATGGGGATCACGGCCAGCGATCCGAGTGCCAGGATCGTCGGCTTCCGGTCCCCCGAGAGTGGGGCGCCGCCGGTCCACCACTCGGTGGGTGGCTCCACGAAGATGACCAGGAACAGGCCGACCGCGATGAGGAATGCCGATACCGCGGTCTGCGCAAGTGGCACGGCCGCGTCGAGCGCCGCATCTGCGCCCAGTGCGTCCAGGGTGCGCGCGATCTCCAGTTCCAGCACGCCGTAGAAGACGACCAGCCCGAGCAGGCTGGACAAGACGGCCGCCGGGGCGACGAATCGCAGTAATGGTGCCAGGAAGCCCTGGTCCGACGACCGTCCTGGCCGGGCCCAGATGACCAGCAACACGGTCGGGATGCCGACCGTCATGAGGGACACGGCGGACCCGTTCCTGATCGACAGCGGGAAGACGCCGATAATGAGGGACGACACGATGAGCAGCGCCACCGTCGCGATGCGGGTCAGGAACAGTCGCAGGATGTCCTCCATGCCGTTCCTGATGCGCTGACCCTCCAGGACGGCAGGAGCCAGGGCGCCGAACGAGTCGTTGGTCAGGATGAGGTCCGCGACTCCCCGAGTGGCCTGCGATCCGCTCTGCATCGCGATGCCCAGGTGGGCCTTCTTGAGCGGCAGCACGTCATTGACGCCGTCACCGATCATCGCCACGTAGTGGCCGTTGGAGCGCAGCGCGTCGACGAGGCGCTCCTTCTGGTGGGGTGTGATGCGCCCGAAGATCGTGGTCCGCTCCACCGCCGACATCAGCTCGGCATCGTCCATCACATCGATCTCGGGTCCCGAGAGGAGGGTGAGCTCGGGGCCGAGGCCGGCCTGGCGGGCGAGGGCGGTCACCGTCTCGGGATCGTCTCCCGAGATGATCCGGGGCTGGACACCCGCGGCGATGAAGGACGCGAGCGCATCCTTTGCCTCCGGGCGCAGTTGGTCCCTGAGGGTCACGAGCCCGAGGGGCGTCATGGCCTCCGGCAGTACCGAGTCATCGTCGCGGTCCTCGAGCGTCGTGGCGTCCGAACCGAGCACCAGCAGCACCCGCAGTCCCTGGCGGGCAAGGTCAGCGACCTGAGTCTCGATCGCGTCCCAGGTCGGCCGGCCAGCCGCGCCGTCCGCCAGGCAGAAGCGTCGGAGCAACGTCGGGGCGCCCAACGCCACCATGCCCACGAGCGCTCCTCCGGCGGCGTCCGGCTCGGCGAGCGCGACGGCGCTCCACTTGCGGACCGACGAGAAAGGGATCTCGGCCGAGATGGGATGGACGGCGCCCGACAGGCCCGCCGCGATGGCCTCGCTCGTGGTATTGCCGGCACTGGCGCTCGCCGTGGCGGCGCCCAGGCGACGGGCGAGCGTCGCCTCGTCCGCTGCGAGCGGATACAGCGCGTCGAAGACGAGCTTGTTGGCGGTGAGCGTGCCCGTCTTGTCGAGGCACAGGACGTCCACGTGGCTGAGGGACTCCACGGCGTTGGACTGCTGGACCAGGGCACCGAAGCGGAGGATGCGAACTGCCGCGAGGGCGTATGCGATGGCGATGGACACGAACAGCCCGTTGGGCACGAGGCTCGCGAGGATGCTCGCCTCCCCGACCGCGGACGCGATGTCCGTCGCCTTGAGCACGGAGTTGAAGACCAGCATCAGCTCCAGGTACACGACCACCAGCAGCACCAGTCGGATCGCGACATAGACCTCCCGCTGGAGTGGCGTCAGAACCCTCCTGAACGTACGGGCGCCCGAGGTGATCTGGTTGGCGAGACTGTCGTTGCCGACCTTCTCGGCCACGTACCGGCCGCCCCCCGAGACCGCGAAGCTGCCCGAGAACACCTCGTCCCCGGGGCGCTTGGCGATGAGGTTCGACTCGCCCGTGAGCTGGGATTCATCGACCTGCATCCTGCCCGAGCCAAGTCGTCCGTCGAGCACGATCTGGTCACCGGCAGCCACCTCGAGCAGGTCGCCCACGACCAGATCCTCGGGGACCACCTCCTGGGATGACCCGTCGCGGACGACCCGCGCCGTGGGTCGATGCAGGAGCGCGACGCGGTCCAGGATGTTCTTGGCCCGGACCTCCTGGACGACACTCACGATGATGTTGGTGGAGATGACCGCGAGCGATACGACCGCATCGAACGGACGACCCACCAGGACCAGCGCCAGACCCAGCAGGAACAGCACGTTGTTGATGAACGTGAACACGTTCTCGCGCACGATCTGCCAGTAGGTCCGGGTCGTGGGCGGTGGTGGCGTGTTGTTGAGGCCAGCCGCGCGCCGTGTCTCGACATCGGCGTGGGTGAGGCCGGCGCTCAGGTCGGTCGCGGTGAGGGTCGCCGCCGCATCGGCCGTGGGTGCCACGGCGGCATGCTACCGGAGGTCAAGCCGCGAGGTCCCGGCTGGACCGCACGACGGGATGACCCCTCGAACGCATAAGGTGCGCAGGACAGGGAGGTGTGTCGTCGAGATGTCCGAACCGACCATGACGCCCGACGACGCCCGACGAGTGTCGCGGGCGAGCGCGCGCGATCCGAGCGCGCGCGATCCGAGCGCGCGCGATCCGAGCGCACCCGATCGTGGCCCGATCGTCCGGCTTCCTGCTTCGTGAACGGCGCACCGGAGGCCACGTCCGGCACCGTCGAGCTGTTCACCGCCTTCCTCGCGGCAGCCGTGGTGGTGGCCCTCATCTCGAGGCGCCTGGGCCTGCCCTACACCGTGGCCCTGGTCGTGTTCGGACTGGGTGTCGCGATCCTCGCCCCGGGCATCCGTTTCGAGGTCACCCCCGACCTGGTGCTCCTGGTGCTGCTCCCCGGGCTCGTCTTCGAGGCGGCCTTCCACACGGACATCCCGAGCCTGCGCAAGACCCTCGGCGGCATCGTCGTGCTCGCCGTGCCCGGGGTCCTCATCACGGCCGCGGTGGTCGCCCTCGTCCTCAACGTGGTGACCGGACTGCCGCTCGACCTGGCGCTCGTGGTGGGCGCCATGGTCGCGGCCACGGACCCCGTCGCCGTCATCGCCACCTTCAAGCGTCTGGGTGCGCCCCGATCGCTGGCGACCCTCATCGAGGGCGAGAGCCTGTTCAACGACGGCACCGCCTTCGTCGTCTTCGCCATCGCACTGCGGGCGGTGACCCAGCCGGTCGGCTGGGGGGAGGCCATCTCGTCGTTCGTGGTGACGCTCGTGGCCAGCATCGTCATCGGCGCCGTGGCGGGCTTCGTCGCGTCCCGGGTGGTGGCGCGTGTCGATGACCACCTCATCGAGACGACGATCTCCGTGCTGCTCGCCTACGGCACCTATGTGATCGCCGACTCGTTCCACGAATCGGGTGTCATCGCGACCGTCGTCGCGGGCATGACCCTGGGCAGCTACGGGCGGCGCATCGGCATGGGCCCCCGGACCCGCGATGCCATCGATATCGTGTGGGACTTCCTGTCGTTCCTGCTCACGGCCCTGGTCTTCCTCCTGGTCGGCCTGGCCATCACGGTGGGATCCCTGGTGGAGGCGGCCGGCGCCATCGCGGTCTGCATCGTCGCGGTCCTGGGCGCACGGGCGGTCGTCACCTATGGACTGGTGGGCATCGGTGCCCGGCTGGTGGCGCCCGATCGACCCATCCCGGAGGGCTGGCTGCATGTGCTGTTCTGGGCCGGTCTGCGCGGCGCCGTCGCGGTCGCGCTGGCGCTCTCGTTGCCCCTCGCCCTGCCACAGCGTGCCCATCTCCAGGCCATCACGTTCGGCATCGTCTTGTTCACGCTCCTGGCGCAGGGCAGCACCATCGGCTGGGTGATCGCCCATACCGTCGGGCGCCCGAGACCCGACACCGATTGAGGCCTACATGGACGGTGCGGCCTCGGTCGTGAGTGGTGGTGGCGCGGCGGCATCGAGGATGTCGCGCGCCGCATGCTCCGAGGCGTCCGCGGCCAGGAGCGTCCGGCGATCGCCGCGGGTCAGTCGCTCCTGACCGCTCGGCACCACGAGCCGGCGGTCCCGTTCGATCGAGACCAGGGTCACGTCGCCTGGCCACAGGATCTCGGCCACGGTCTTGCCGTCCATCGCGGAGCCGGCGCTCACCTCCGCCTGGAGCAGCACGCCGGCATCATGGAGGCCTCGCACCTGGCGTACGGAGCCAGCGAGTGCCGCGCGATAGCCGGTCATGGCGTCCCGGACCGAGAGGCTGCCCACGATCAGGCCATCGTCGACCACGGGCGCCCACTGCCGACCCGAGTCGGCGATCGTGCCCAGCGCGTCGTCGAGCGCATCCGCCGGCGCCAGCGTCGGGGCGTTGCGATCAGTGAGGTCGTCGAGCGTCGCCGTCGGGTCGGCGATGTGCAGCACGTCGCGGTCGATGACACCCACGTAGTGGTCGGCGGCGTCCCGAACGGGGGCCCCGGGCACGCCCGCGGCGTCCAGTCGCTCGATGCTCGCCCCGACATCGGCGTCGATGGACAGCACCGCACGCGGCGCGCGCATGGCGTGCCGCACCGGCAACGTGCCCAGCACCGGCATCGCGAACCGGAACCGGTGTGCCGGCGACTCGGCTTTCGTGGCGAGCTGGCTCTGGTAGATGGAGCGGTCGCGGACGATGAGCATCGCGATGCCCACGGAGACCATCGCGGGTGCCAGCATCGCGAGGTCACCGGTCATCTCGGCGACCATGAGCATGACCGCCAGCGGCGCGTGGGCGATGCTGCCGAACAGCGCCATCATGCCCACGATCACGAACGGGGCAGGGTCGACGGGCATGTCCGGCGCGATGGGCGCCAGCAGGCGCCAGATGCCCGCGCCGACCAGCCCCCCGATGACCATGCCCGGGCCGAACACCCCGCCCGACCCACCGGTCCCGATGGACAGCGAGGTCGCCACGATCTTCGCGAACGGGAGGATGAGGATCATGGCCAGCGGCAACGCCATCAGCGTGTCCCGACCGAGTGACGCCTGCGCCCACCCGTACCCGGTGCCCAGGACGCCGGGGACCGCCAGACCGATGAGGCCCACGACGAAGCCACCGATGGCCGGCCGGACCCAGACCGGGGGTGACCATCGCTTCGACCACGACGTGACCCCGTAGAACGAGCGCAGGTACAGCAGTCCCATGATGCCCGCGGCGACACCGATGAGCGCGTAGTACACCAGTTGGAACGCATCCAGGTGGTACGCCTGTTGCGACCCGAAGATGGGGTCGTTGCCCAGCAGCAGGCCATACACCGAGAACGCCACGATGGTGGCGATGAACGATGGCAGCAGCGCACTTGACTCGACGTCGTCCCGGTACATCAGCTCAGCGCCCAGGACGGCGGCGCCGAGAGGCGCCCGGAAGATCGCCCCGATACCGGCCGCGATACCGGCCGCCACCGCGATGCGGGAATCGCGCTGGTCGAGGTCGAGCGTCCGGGACAGGAACGATCCGAAACCCGCACTGATCTGGGCCGTCGGACCCTCCCGTCCGGCCGAGCCACCGGAGCCGATGGTGATGGCCGATGCCACCAGCTTGACCAGGGGCACCCTGCCCCGGATACCTCGTGGCTGGTGATGGAACGCCGCGATGGCCGCGTCGGTCCCGTGCCCCTCGGCCTCGGGCGCGAGGCGGAACACGATGATGCCCGACAGCAGCCCCCCGAGAGCGACGCAGAACGGCAGGGCCCAGGGCCGCAGCGCGTCGGTGATGGGCGCGCCACCCTCGCCTGCCGGAGTCGCTGGCACGAAGCCCACGAGCCCCCCCAGGAAGACGTGCGTCGCGAACTGCAGTGCGAGCGTGAAGACCACCGCACCGAGGCCACCGATGACACCGATGAGCGACGCGAGCACGAGCCACTTCGGCTCATACCGCGCGCGCCGGACCCAGCGTCGGGCGACCGGCAGCCAGCCGTCCATGGGCGACCGCATGCGCTCCCACATCGGTGTCCCCGCTGACGCGCTCATCGGTACGATTCCAGGAGGCGGGCCGCGATGGCGATGTCGTGCTCTGTCGCCGCCGACACGACGAGCGGAGCCAGGGCGATGCCCAGCCGGTCGCGCCTGGAGCGCATGATGCCCGCCCGGAAGTCCAGCCCGGCCTGCGTCAGCCGGCCTCGGATCGCCCGGTGGTCCCGTTCGTCCACCTCCAGCGACACCAGCCCCCGTCGTTCGAGGCGCCGGAGTTGGCGACTCGTCGCTGGCACGGTCACCCGGATCCGTCGCGAGACCTCGGTGACCGTGGCTCCATCCCTGCTCGAGCCCAGCACCACCAGGACGCGCCACATGGGAAGCGTCAATTCCGCCTCGCGGGACCCGTCCCCGAGCGCTTCCGTGGTCAGCGCGACGCCGGCCATGATGATCGACTCGAGGGAGTCGAGGAATCCTCGGTCAGGCACGGGTGCTCCTTGGGTATGACGTGGCGGGCGACATGACGCGACGCCATCCGAGGTCGGGGGTGGAGCGCTCGCTTGCCACTAGGCTACCATCATTGGCGCTGGGACGTTGCCGACGGTCGCCCGACCAACGAGATCGGAATGGGCCGGACGGACGGGCCACATGGCACATGTGGGGCACCCGGCCGGGATGCTACGTTGGGCACCGGATCCTGTTCGTCATCGCAGCGTCGACGCGTGGGTCGTGCCCACCGTCGCCCAAGGAGGAATCGTGCGTCGTCCCGTGGTCGTGGCCGCTGTCCTTGTCAGTGCCCTCGCCGTTTCGACCGGTTGTGCCAGCGGCCGTGCCACCTGGACCCCTGCCGCGATCGCGCTGGCGGACCCATCGGCACCGGCCGCGTCTGCGGCGGCCGCATCACCGGCAGCGTCGCCTGCGCCCGCCCAGCCATCCACAGCCGTGGCCACCACCACGCCAGCCGCAGCGACCTCGTCGCCGCCGGTCGCGGCGTCTGACCAGCCGGTCGGCACTGCAGCCGCGAGTGGTCCGGTCGCGAACGAGGTCCTTGAGGTGCATGCCTTCGACCTGGGATTCAAGCCGTCCACCTTGTCGGTGCCGAAGCCCGGGACATACACCGTCCGGCTCGTGAATGACGGCGCGATATTCCACGACTTCGCCCTCCCCGACGGCACCAAGATCGGCGCCGATCCGGGCCAGACCACGGAAGGTCAGTTCGTTATCCCGCCCGGCGGTACGAGCTTCCTGTGCACCGTGCCCGGCCACGCCGCTGCTGGCATGACCGGCAACGTCACCGTGGAGGACTCCGGCGCGACGACCGCGAGCCCCGCGCCCAGCCAGGGTGCCGATGACCACGGCGGACCACCGCCTACGACCGACGTCGTGGCCGACCCGAACGCGCCAGCGCCGGTCACGTATGACGCGACCGCCCCGGCCCTCCTGCCGGGCACGGTGCACGATATCGACCTGGTCATGACCGAGGAGCCGATGACCGTCGCCCCCGGGTTCGTCCAGCAGGTCTGGACATTCGGTGGCACGGTGCCCGGACCGGTGATCCGGGTGAAGGTCGGCGACACCGTCCGGGTGCACCTCAAGAACCCGGCCACCAACACGATGTCGCATTCCATCGACTTCCACGCGAGTCAGGTCGCCTGGAACGACGAGATGCGTTCGATCGCGCCCGGCGAGGAGTTGCTCTACGAGTTCACGGCCGACTACGCGGGCGTCTGGATGTACCACTGCGGGACCGCCCCGACCCTGCACCACATCGCCAACGGCATGTTCGGCATGGTCATCGTGGAGCCCGCGGAGGGCCTCCCGCCCGTTGACAAGGAGTTCGCGCTGGTCCAGAGCGAGTGGTACCTGGGCCCACAGGGTGAGGTGACCAGCCTGGAGAAGGCCATGGAGGCCGCACCCGCGCCCGACTACGTGGTGTTCAACGGTGTCGCGGACCAGTACAAGGATGCTCCCCTCAAGGTGGACACCAACGACCGTGTTCGCTTCTTCATCCTCGACGCCGGACCCAGCGTGGACAGCTCCTTCCACATCGTGGGCACCATCTTCGACACCGTGACCAAGGAAGGCATCCACCTCGTCCCTGGCAACGACGGCAACTGGGGATCCCAGGCGGTCGACCTGTCCCCGGCACAGGGGGCGATCGTGGAGCTGTCACCGAAGGAGGACGGGCTGTATCCCATCGTCACCCATGCCTTCAACCTCGTTGGTCGGGGCGCCCTTGGTCTGCTCCAGGCAGGTGACGGCGACCCGACGAACTGATCGGTCGGATCGATGCTCCCGACCAGCGCGCCCCCGACCGCACCGCAGCTCGTGACGCTCGGTCGGCGGGGGGCGCCGATCCCCAGCCGGCGGCAACCGGACCGCTGGGTCACGATGGCCGCGATCGGTATCGCGGCCATCTTCGTGGCGCTTGCGGCGTTGTCCATGCTGCTCCCGTCGGCGATCCGGCTGGGTTGGTGGCTGCCGCTCCATCTGCTCCTCGCCGGTGCCGCCGCGACGGCGGTCGCCGGGGTGATGCCCTTCTTCAGTGCCGCAGTCGCGTCCGTGCCAGCGGCCCCAACGGCGATCAGGATCGCGGGTGTCGCGGGCGTCGCGACGGGCGCCGCGCTCGTGGTCGTATCCCGCATCGCAGTCTCCGGTTCCATCGATGCCGGACCGCTGGGCTTCGTCGCGGGATCGGTCTATCTGCTCGGCGTGGGTGCGGTGGCCCTCGCGACGTTGCTCCCGCTGCGTGCCGCACTCGGTCCTCGACGCGCGGTGCTGGCAGCCTCGTATGGCATCGCACTGTTGTGCCTGGGTCTGGGCGCCGGCCTCGGGACACTGGCCATAGCGGGGTGGGGCCCGATCCTCGATGCGTGGGGGGTGGCCAAGCCGGCGCACGGCTGGCTCAACGTGTTCGGCTTCCTGTCCCTGGTCATCGGTGCGTCCCTCATTCACCTGTTGCCGACCGTGGCCGGGACGCGCATCGAACGCAGTCGGACGTCGATGACCATCATCGGCGCGCTCATGGCTGGACCGCTGGTCGCAGCTGCGGGGTTCCTCATCCGGTTCGATCCGCTGGTCATGGCCGGATCAGCCATCGAGCTCATCGGCGCCCTGGCGCTCCTGAGCCATGCGTTCGACGTCGTCGCCCGACGGGGTCGCTGGACCACGGATGCGCCCTGGCACCGCATGTCGCTGCTGTCCTTGCTGTGTGCCATCGGGTGGTTCGTGGTCGGCACGGTCGTGGCGACGGTCGTGGCGTGGCGGGGTGGCGCGACCGCGCACGGCTGGGACACGGCGCTGATCCTGGCGCCCGTCGCGCTGGGCTGGGCAGCCCAGGCACTGACGGGCTCGTGGACCCACCTGGTACCGTCCGTCGGACCGGGCTCGCCGACGGTCCACGCGCGACAACGCCGGATCCTGGGCACAGGGGCCCTTCCCAGGGTGGCCGCCTACCAGGTCGGCGTTGCGGTGCTGATGGTCGCGGTCCCCGCGTCCTCGGCTCCGGCCACCGCCCTCGGCCTGGTCATCGTCGCTGGATGTCTGGGGATCTCGGTCGTGCTGCTCGCGGCAGCTGTTGTGCAACTCCGTCGGTCACCGCCGGCTCCGGTCGCAGG
>JBBSOS010000008.1:0-18067 GCA_038259505.1 Candidatus Limnocylindrales bacterium
AGCCGGCGCACGATGACGGCGCCGAAGGCATCCCCACCGACACGACCGACATATGCCACCGAGCGACCCAGGCGCGCCAGGCCGACTGCCACGTTCGCCTCCGCGCCGGCCACCGTCCGCTGGAACGTGGTCGACTCGGCGAGCGCACCCCTGGACATGGCGACGAGCGAGATGAGGCACTCCCCGAGGGTGACGACCTCGACCATCAGCCCGCGAGCGCCGCATCGATGGAATCGCGGACCTGCTGCGCCCGGGACCGCACCCCGGCCGCGGCGCCATCGCCGATGAGCCAGGAACCGAGCCCGACCGCGACGGCCCCGGCCCGGATGAAAGCGCCGGCATCCTCGGCACGCACGCCGCCGGTCGGCACGAGGGGGATGTCGGGCAGCGGCCCGCGCAGCTCACGCACGAATGCGGGACCCACAACGCTGGCCGGGAAGAGCTTGACCGCGGTCGCGCCCGCCGTCCAGGCGCCGTAGACCTCGGTGGGCGTCATCCCTCCCGGGAACACGGGCACGTGCCGATCCGAGGCCCAGGCCACCAGCTCGCGGTCGGTGTGCGGACAGACGAGGAACCGCGCACCTGCGTCCACCGCGCGACGAGCGGCGTCGATGGACAGGACGGTTCCCGCACCGATGAGCAGCGAGTCCCCCGATTCCTGCACGAGGCGCGAGATCGACCGGAGCGTCGCGGAGTCCGGATCGTCCAGGGTCAGCTCGAACGCCCCGACCCCAGCCTCCACGAGCGCGGCCCCCACGCCCAGCACGCGTTCCGGCGCGAGGCGCCTACCGATCGCGACGATGCGGCCGGTGCGCACCGCCTCCGGGAGGGGCTGGCGGTTCATGTGTCCGTCCTTGCCGGAGACGGAGCCCTGGAGATGGGCGCGCCGGTCACGGAACGATCGCGCTCAGGGCGGGCTGTCCCGGCACGTCGACCCGGAGCGAGAACAGGGCGCCATCGGCGGGACCGGGGTCGTCCAAGCCATCCGATGCCGACGTGATGAACAGATCGCGACCATCACGGCCGCCGAGACAGACGCTGGTGGGCTGGCTGGCCGGCACACGCAGGGTCCGGTCGAGTATCCCGTCGGGCAGATACCGGCGCACCTCGCCAGCACCCCACACGGCCATCCACAGGGCGCCCTCGAGGTCGACCGTCATGCCATCGGGCTGCCCACCGTCGGGGTCGAGGGTCAGGAATCGCCGACGCGGACCCATCGCGCCGGTGTCGGGGTCGATGGCGACGCGGTCCACGATGCGCCGCGCGCTGTCGGTGAGGTACATCGAGGCTCCGTCGGGGCTGAAGGCCGGCCCATTGGCGACGGTCAGCCCGTCGACGACACGGACCACCGTCCGGTCGGGCTCCAGCCGGTACAGCGAGCCTCGACCGGGTGCGCCGTCCCTGCTCATGCTGCCGGCCCAGAACCGTCCGTGGGCATCGACGGCGCCGTCGTTCATGCGCACGGTCGCGGCGTCCTCCTGCTCCGATCGTCCCAGCCACGAGATATTCCGGTCGGCGTCGACGAGGGCGATGCCGACCCCAGCCGCCAGGACCCACGAGTCTGCATGATCACGGCGGGCGGCGAAGGCGCCCAACGGAGCGTCGATATGCAGCACCTCCACCAGCCGGTTGGTGCCGTCCCGGGCGCTCGCCAGCAGCCGACCAGCCTGCAGGTCCACCAGATGCAGGCGCCCATCGATCCAGCGCGCGCATTCGCCGTGCAAGAGGCGGTCGTCCGACCAGGGCGTCACGCGTGTCTCGTCCATGCCGTTCATAGTGACGGGAATACACACCTGCCGCCTGCCCAGCAGCCCACCATCGCGTCGACAAGACGAGCGGGGCCCGTATCGAACTGCAGGGCCGCCGTGTGTCCGGGCTATGGGGCCGGTCAGGGACATGCCCGGTGCTACCATCCCGACGATCGCTTTCCACCCGGCTTGGCCCCACCAGCTGGAGCGGTATCGGCGGCAAGCATCGGCAGCGATCTGAGAGGAGAGCATCCATGGCCCGACTCCGTCTGGGCGTCATCGGCGCGGGATCGTGGACCGTCAGTTCGCACCTGCCGAACCTCGTTCGGCGTCGCGATGCGGGCGAGATCGAGTTCACCATCGTGAATCGGCGCAACCCGGAGCTCCTGGGTCGGATCAAGGACGACTTCGGCTTCCAGCAGGCGACCGATGACTGGCACGAGGTGATCGAGGCGAAGCCAGACATCGTGGTCGTCGGCAGCCCGCCCGGGCATCACTTCGCCCAGGCGAAGGCCGCCCTGGAGGCGGGTGCGCATGTCATGTGCGAGAAGCCGTTCACGATCGATCCGGCCGACGCCTGGGAGCTGGACCAGACGGTCAAGCGGACGGGCAGGCAGTTGTTCGTGTCCTACGGCTGGAACTACCGCTCGATGGTCATCCAGGCACATCGGATCATGCACGACGATGGCATCGGTGACATCGAGCACGTCTCGCTGCACATGGACTCGGTCACCCGGGAGCTGTTGTCCGAGACGGGTGACTATCCGGGCGCCGATCCCGCCTCGGTGCCCCATGCCGACACCTGGTCCCGGCCCGAGACGAGCGGCGGTGGCTACGGCCAGGCGCAACTGACCCACCTGCTGGGCGTCGCCCTGTGGATCACGGACCTGCGTGGCCAGGATGTGTTCGCGCTCATGAGCGCGCCCCTCGATGCCCAGGTGGAGCTGCACGACGCGGTCGCGATGCGCTTCACCAACGGCGCTATCGGCTCCATGGGCGGCGCCTCCGGTCATCTGGGTGCCGCCGACAACCGCCATGCCGTGGAGGTTCGCGCAGTCGGCTCCCTGGGCCAGTTCCAGCTCGATCTCCGGGACAACATCCTGTGGCGCTACCGGGCCGGGGACGACCTCCGGGTGCCGCTCGAGCCAGACGCCGGGCTCTATGACTGCCGGGGACCCATCGACGCGGTCGTGGACGCGGGCCTCGGCCGGTCACCCGCCAACAACTCGCCCGCGGAGCTGGGCGCCCGGACCGTGGAGATCCTCGACGCCGCGTATCGATCGGCGGCGAGTGGCGCCCTGGAGCGTATCGCGACCCTCGATCGCCAGCCAGCCTGAGCGTCGGGGCACGGGTCGGAGCCCATCGCGGCTACGTTGACCCCCGTTCCGGCGCTGTGCGATAGTCGGGGACCAGGGGTCACGCGCGACGGGTGGCCGGTCGTCGAGGAGGTCGGAGGAGGATCGTTGGAGTTCGCCACTGACGCGTCCCCCGCTCCCCACCGCGAGACGTCGTCGGTCGATGCGACGACGCCGCTGCTGCGTGCCCGGGACCTGAGCAAGCGCTACGCGGGGCTGGTGGCGCTCAGCGAGTACTCCCTGGACCTCGCGCCGGGCACCATCCATGGCGTCATCGGCCCCAACGGGGCGGGCAAGACGACCCTCTTCAACCTGCTGTCGGGCATGGTCACGCCCACCACCGGCAGCATCGAGCTGAGCGGTCGCGACATCACCGCTCTCCAGCCTGCCCAGGTCGCCCAGGCGGGCATCGCCCGGACGTTTCAGAACATCCGATTGTTCGGGGACATGTCGGTCATCGAGAACATCCGCGTCGCGAGCCAGCGCCACGAGCCGGGCCCGTTCTGGGCAGCCATGCTCTCGACGCGCGGGTTCCGTCGACGCGAGGCGGCGATCACCGCCCGGGCCGAGAGGCTGCTCGAGCTGGTCGGCCTCGCGGACCGCGCGGAGCGCGTCTCCCGGAGTCTGCCCTACGGCGACCAGCGCCGGCTGGAGATCGCACGTGCCGTGGCGACCGAGCCGCGGGTGCTGATGCTCGATGAGCCCAACGCGGGCATGAACCCGACCGAGACGGCCGACCTGCTCGAACTCATCCGCCGGCTGCGCGACGAGCGGCACATCACCATCGTCCTGGTCGCCCACGACATCCCGCTGGTGATGGGCCTGTGCGACACCATCCAGGTGCTCAACTACGGCGTCCTCCTGGCGGAAGGGCCGCCCGGCGCCGTGCGCAACGACCCCGCCGTCATCAGCGCATACCTGGGGCGCGCCCCGGATGACTGAGCCGATGCTGGCCATCGACTCCCTGACCGTCTACTACGGCAGCATCCGTGCGGTCGATGACGCGACCCTGCGTGTCGATGTGGGCGAGACGGTGGCCCTCATCGGGTCCAATGGTGCGGGCAAGTCCACGACCCTCAAGACCATCTCGGGCCTCATGCGTCCGCGCTCGGGGTCGATCGTGTACGAGGGCACCGACATCACGCGGGCATCGACAGACCGAATCGTGAGCCTGGGCATCTCCCACTGCCCCGAAGGACGTCGCGTCTTCGGCCGGATGTCCGTGCGTGAGAACCTGGTCGTGGGAGGCATCGGCCGGCCGGCCGCGGACGCGGAGCGGGACATCGATCGCATGACCGAGCTGTTCCCCCGGTTGCGGGAACGGCTCACGCAGTCGGCGGGCACCCTGTCGGGCGGCGAACAGCAGATGCTGGCCATCGCTCGCGCGCTCATGAGCCGGCCGCGGCTGCTCATCCTCGACGAGCCGTCGCTGGGGTTGGCGCCGCTGATGGTGGAACAGGTCTTCGGCATCATCGACGACCTCAAGACGCAGGGTCTGACGATGCTGCTGGTGGAGCAGAACGTCCATCACGCGCTGGCTTCGGCGGACCGCGCCTACGTCATGGAGACGGGGCGCATCACGCTCGAGGGACCGGCGGCCACGCTCCGCGATGACCCCCGGGTCGAGCAGTCGTACCTGGGCCTCTGATCATGGTCGACTACTTCCTGCAGCAGGGCACCAATGCGCTCAGCAACGGCAGCCTGTACGCGATGATGGCCGTCGGCCTGGCGCTCGTCTTCAGCATCCTGCGCCTCATCAACTTCGCCCACGGCGACGTGATGATGATCGCGGTGTACCTGTACGTGTTCGCGGGTTTCGCGGGCATCCCCACCGTGCCGGCGTTGGTCCTCATGCTCCTCGGCACGATCCTCATCGGGCTGGTCATGGAGCGGGTCGCGTATCGACCCCTGCGCGGCGGTCCGGAGGTGGCGCTGCTGCTGACCTCGTTCGCGGTGGGCCAGATCCTCCAGAACTCGGCGCTGCTCACGAGCCGTCTCGCCGGCAAGCCCATCCAGATCGCGTTCCCGGCCCCGGACCTGCTGTCGGGCGCCATCTCCATCGGCCCGCTCCTGGTACCCCGGCTGAACGTGGCCAGCTTCCTCATCGGGACCGTGCTGCTCGTCCTCCTGACGGTGTTCGTGACCCGTACCCGCATGGGGCTCTCGATGCAGGCGGTGGCCGAGGACCTGCCCGCAGCGCGCCTGATGGGTATCCGGGTCAACCGGGTGGTGGTCGTGGCGTTCGCCATCGCGTCGGGACTGGCGGCGGTGGCGGGCTTCCTGTACGCCTCGCAGGCTGGCCAGATCAACCCCTACCTGGGCTTCACGCCCGTGCTCAAGGCGTTCATCGCGGCCGTCATCGGTGGTTTCGGCAGCCTGTCGGGTGCCGTCCTGGGCGCGTACCTGCTGGCGTTCCTGGAGATCATCCCGACCACGTTCGCGGGCATCGCCGACATCCTGCCCGCTGGCAGCGTGTCACCCGAGATGCACGACCTGATCCAGCAGGTCCTACCCAGCTCCCTCGCCAGCTACCGGGATGCGTTCGTGTTCGTGTTCCTCATCCTGATGCTGCTGTTCCGGCCCAACGGCATCCTGCGTGGCCGCGCCCGGGAGGAGACACCGTGAGCGTGGACCGACGTCTGGTCGGCAGCGTCGCGGGCATCGGGGCCCTGGCGCTCGCCCTGGGCCTTCTCCAGGGTTCCGGCTCCGCGGTATGGGAGAGCCGGGCGATCATCCTCGGCATCTTCGTCATCCTGACCGTCAGCCTCAACCTCGTGAGCGGCTTCACGGGCCTGTTCTCACTGGGCCACATCGGGTTCATGGCCCTGGGTGTCTATATCTCGGCGATCCTGACCCTGAGCCTGGAGAAGAAGGCCTCGCTGCTCCCCGACCTGCCGGGCTGGCTGGCGAATCTCAGCCTGGACCAGATGGTCGGACCGGTGCCCGTCGGATGGTTGGTGGCCACGGTCATCGCCGGACTGCTGGTGTCGCTCGTGGCGCTCGCCGTCGGCTCCGTGATCATGCGCCTGTCGGGGAATTTCGTGGCCGTGGCCACGCTCGGCTTCCTGGTCATCGTGCGAGTCATCCTCATCAACGCCGATAGCCTCACCCGGGGTTCGCGGACCTTCTCCGGGGTCACGCCGTTCACGGACCTGTGGTGGACCTGGGGCTGGGCCGTGGTCACCATCTACGTCGTGTGGCGCATCAAGCGCTCATCCTGGGGACGCCAGATGCTCGCGCAGCGTGCCGACCGGTGGGCTGCCCAGTCCGTGGGCATCCCGATCCTGCGGCCGCGGCTCCTGGCGTTCGTCATCAGTGCATTCTTCGGCGCCGTGGCCGGCTCGCTCTACGCGCATTTCATCCCGGCCTTCTCGCCCACCGTCTTCTACTTCGACATGACGTTCGAGGTCATCACCATGCTGGTGGTCGGCGGGCTTGGCTCCGTGACAGGCTCCGTGCTGGGCGCGGCCGTGATCTATGCCCTGAGCGAGGCGCTGCGTGAGGTGGAGGACAAGTCGCAGTTGTATGGCATGAGCGGCATCATCCTGGGCGCCTTCTTCCTGGCCATCATCATCTTCCGCCCGGAGGGGATCATGGGCCAGCGCGAACTGTCCCTGGACGGGCTCCGACGGCGGCTCCCGGGTGGTGATCCGACCGGGGGCGGGTCGGGCTGACCGATCGCGGCGACCGGCTGTGTGGTCAGGGCAGCTTCTGGAACACCTCGGTCAGCGCCGGCTCGTCGGCCGAGACCAACCACAGCACGTCACCGTGGGCGTATGCATAGACGCTGGACGGCGGCACGGCATACGGATCGGGTGACGCGGACGGGTCCGCGCCGGGTGACTCGGCGGGGCCATCGGTGATGAGTGTCACCGCCTTGCCGGCGATGACCGCAGGCGTGGACCGCGGGTCGAGGAGATCGGTCAGGACGAGGGGCAGCAGGTCATCGGTCAGGGAGCTGATGTCCTGGCCAGCGAGCCGGATGGCCTGGATGTAGCCGAAGGAGTCCTCGGTCGCGAACGTCCCATCCACGGTGCTCAGCGCATCGACGGAGGTACCCATCGAGGCGAGCGCGTCCTTGAGCGACTGGAGCGCCGCCTGGGCGTCCGGGTCATCGGGATCGAAGCCGCTGATCAGGTCCTGGCTGGACATGGACGTGATATCGACCTCGGTGCCACCGATCTCGGTGGGCATGAGTGCCTCCAGCTCGGCATCCCCGAGATAGGACGGCTCCGGCTCGATGGTCGGCTCCGGCGGCAGGGGGATCGCAGCGAGTCGCGGCAGGCCCGACTCGGCGAGCGTCGTGAGAGCTGTCTGGACGTCGACGCCATCGGGCATGGAACCGAACACCTGGAGCACGAACAACTGGTCGTTGACGCCTTCATCGACGAACAGCACGGCGCTCTCCGCATCGTAGTAGGCGTCATGGCCGGCCACCGTGGTCGTGATGCCGTCGGGGTAGTAGGACTGGAACTGGTCGGACGTGATGGGGCCGTCGTCGCGATAGACGCTCAGGCTGACATCGCTGGTCTCGAAGTCCGAATCGTAGGAGCAATCCGTCTGGCTGCCGCTGCCGACGGTCAGCGTGACCCCGAGTGCCGTGCTCGCCTCATCGGCGGTCAGGACCGCACAGAACGGGCTGGGCGTGGCATTCGGATCATCGGTCTCGTCCTGGGCGAGGGCCACGGACGGGACGAGGAGGCTCAGTGTCATGAGACCTGCGGCGAGGGTCGAGATGACGCGTCGAGGACGGGCTCCCACGGTGGTGTACCTCAGGTCTGGTGTGACTGGGGACGATGCGCGAATGGTTCGCGGCCGTCGGGTCTCGCCGTACCGCGCGCACATCATAGGCGGCACCGGATGTGCGGCACATGAGAACGGCCCGCACCGTACAGGACGATGCAGGCCGTGAGTCAGGAGTGCGATCCGCGCCGGCCATCGGGGCCGGCCGCGGATGTCAGGGTGCGGGAACGGCCGTCGGCACGACCTCGGCACCCAGGGTGAACACGCCGTCCTTGACGGCGATCACAGTGACACCCTTCTGGGGCACGTGCGTCTCAGGGGTGTAGGTGATGGAACCGGTGATGCCCGGGAAATCGGTGGTGGTCTCGATGGCGCCCTTGAGTGCTTCGGGATCCATGCCCCCAGCCCGGGTGATGGAGTCGGCGAGCAGGTTCACCGTGTCGTAGCCCAATGCGGCGAAGGCATTCTCCGGTGCATGGCCCCAGCGGGTCGTGTACTCCCCGATGAACTTCTTGATGGCGTCGGTGCCCCCGTTGGGGTCCATCAGGGCGTGGGTGGTGAAGAACACATTGTCAGATGCGGGCCCTGCGACCTGGACGAGGTCCGGCGCGTCGTAGCCGTCGCCGCCCACGATGGGGCCCATCAGGCCGGCGTCACGGAACTGCTTGACGACCGGTCCGACGTTGTACGGCATCGCCGCGATGTAGTAGAAGTCCGGCTGCTCGGCGAGTGCCTTGAGCTTCGTGATCTGTCCCGAGAAGTCCGTGGCTGCATCGTCATAGACATCCTCGAGCACGATGGTGCCACCGGCGGCCTCGAAGGCAGACTTGAAGTACTGGCCCAGGAGCGTGGTGTACTCGATGCCGTTGTCCGACAGCAGGTACGCCGTGTCGCCGAAGTTCTTCATCGCGTACTCGGCCCCCGCGGCGGCCTGGACGTTGTCGCCGAACGCGGCCAGGAACACGTCGTCGCCCGTCTGCGAGGGGATCTTGGGGGACGTCGCGCCCACGGTGATGTATGGGATGCCCGCGGCCTGGAACGTGGGTGCGGACGCGAGTACGGAGTCGGTGTCGGTATAGCCGACGAAGGCCTGGACCTTGTCCTCCTCCACGAACTGCTTGGCAGTCTGGGCGGTCACGCCCATGTCGTACTGGCTGTCATGGACGATCATGTCCAGCGGACGTCCCAGGACGCCACCGGCCGCATTGATCTCCTCGACCGCCATCACAGCGCCGTTGTTGGCGGGGACATCGAGGCTCGACTCCGCGCCCGTGAGCGCGAAACCGCCACCGATACGCCACGGTTCGCCACTGGCAGGGCTCTGGGCGACTGCGGCGCCGGATGTCAGCGCCCCGAGGGCGACCACCCCGGCGACCGAGAGTGCTCCGATTCGTCGTTGCATACGTTGTCTCCTCCGACTTCGATGAGTAGGTCCGGACACTATCCTACGGCGCCAGGCCCTCCAGGCGGTAGACCCGCGTCGCATTCCCGTGTCCGAGGCCGTCGATCACCCTCCGGGCATCCGTCAACGACCAGTCGCCGGCCGCGACCCACCCGCCGAGGACCCGCGACAGACCGCGTCGGAACAGCCAGCTCCCGAGGAGATACAGCTCGGGCAGGCCCCACGCATCCGAGGAGTACAGGATCTTCCGAAACGGCGCCAGTTCCAGGGACTCCGCGATGACGCGCTCGCTGGCGGCTCCGGTGTGATTGACCGCGAGCCCGACATCGAGATACACGTGCTCGAACATCTGCGCCAGGTACCCGGCCGTGCGCTGGAACGGATAGGTGTGCAGCAGCATCACGGGGCAACAGGACGCGGTCGCCCCCAGGAACCGGGTGAGGAGCGCCGGATCGGAGCGCTGGAGCTCAAGGTCCGTGTCCCCGAAGCCGACGTGGACCTGGAGCGGGCGGCCGGAGCGGACCGCGGTCCAGATGCCGAACCGGAGCAGCACCGGGTCGGTCAGCCGGACGCTCGCCGCGTGGTCGATCGTCCTCAGCCACGCACCGGCCGCGTCGGCGACCTCGGTGTCGGTGGGCGGGTCGGGGTCGAAGTCGAGGCCGTGCCGGTAGGCCACGACCGTCTTGCAGCCGACGGCGGTTCGGAGCGCGCTCGTGAGTGCGTCCCGGAACGCATCGGCGTAGCCGGCGGCACTGACACCCGTTCGCGCCACATCTTCCGCGACGGACTCGATGCGTACGATGGGCCATGCCGGCACACCCGCGATGGCGCCCATCGATGGCACGTCGAGCAACTGACCCGGCCGGAACCCGGTATCCAGGAGCATGCCCGACAGGCCCGCAGCGGGCAGCATCACTGCCGCCGCGCGCTCGCCCGTGATGGGCAGCCGGCGCTCCAGGTAGGCATCGACGGATGCGTGTGGTTCGAGGCCCAGCAGCGGCGCGCACCAGCGTCTGACCGCGTAGCCGAGCTGGCAGTCCCAGCCGGACGCGCGAGCCGCCGCCGGCCGGTCGGATTCGGTCAGCAGCGCCTCCATGGCAGGCGCATCGATTGTGCCGGGCAGGATGGGATGCGCGTGGTGATCGAGCAGCGCGACCTGCTCCAGCGCGTCGTTGACACCCTCGTGGGGACCGTCGCAGACACGCTCCGAGCTCGCCGGGGGAGGCGTGGCCACGCTTAGGGGACGAGCGCCAGCACGCGTGCTGGGCTGCCCGAACCATCGACCAGGTTGAGCACGCCGACGAACACCCATGCCCCCAGTGGCGGCAGCGCGGCGAGGTTCTGGAGGCCCTCGAGATGCCACAAGCCCCTGGGGTGGCTGACTTGGCGATGGACCACGAAATCCGTCTGAGCGCCCGGATCGATACCCAGCGTGTCGACACCCAGGCCCACGGCCCCGCGTGTCTCGACCAGGAACCGCGCCGCGTCGGCGCCGAAGCCGGGGAACCGCAGGTCACCGGGCTGGCCGGCATACCGGACCGGATCGGTGTTGAATGCCTCCCAGCCGGTCCGCAGGAACACCGCGGCGCCATCCGGGATGCGTCCGTTGGTGGTCTCGAATGCGGTCACCTGGTCCAGGGACAGGGCGCCATCGGGGTCATCGGCGACCTCCGCGCTGATGTCGATGACCGCCACGGGCCGGATGAGCGTGCCCGGGTCGATCTGGTGCAGCAGGGCCGTTCCTTCCACCATGTGGGCGGGTGCGTCGAAATGGGTGCCGGTGTGCTCCGCGAAGGTGATGCTCCGACTGTAGAAGCCGTCGGGCACGACGTTCACGAGCGTCTCGACCACGGGCGCCGGTGCGCCCGGCCACATGATGATGCCGGGATGCAGTGGCTGGGTCAGGTCCACGACCCGCAGGCTGTCGATGTCCATGGTCGATCGCTCCTCAGAACACGCGCAGATGGGCCAGGCGGATCTCGTCTGCCGACATGTGCTCCAGCGCATCGGCCTCCGAGGTCCGCACCGCGATGATGCATCGACCCAGCAAGTCACCCAGCGCGGGGAACAGGACGGGGTCGACCTGGAGGGTCGCGAGCGCCTCCCGGAGCGAACCCGGCAGTGGACGCACGCCGTGGCGCGCCTGGTCCTCCGCCGACAGGGTCACCGGATCGTGGATGACCGGGTCGGGTGGATCCAGCCGCCGCCGCACGCCATCGAGCCCGGCCACGATCAGCCCGCCGAGGGCGAGATACGGGTTGCAGCTCGGGTCGCAGGCCTTGAGCTCCACGTTGGTCGACTCCGCCTCGCGACCCCGGAACACGGACGCGACCCGGACGGACGCCTCCCGATTGTCCAGCCCCCAGGACACCGTCGATCCCGCCCAGGCGTGTGGCACCAACCGCTCATAGGAGTTGAAGCTGGGGCAGGTGAGTGCCACGAGCGCGGGCAGGTGCAGCAGCACGCCGGCCACGAACCAGCGGCCGACGTCGGACAGCAGCCGCTCGCCCGCATCTGCTGCGTACAGCAGGTTCTGCCCGCCGTCTGGTGACCAGAGGCTGAAGTGGATATGGGCGCCTGAGCCGACGCCCTCCGCGAATGGCTTGGGCGCGAAGGATGCGATCAGTCCGTGGCGTACTTCCGTCACACCCCGTACCGTGTCCCGGAACTTGACCTGCTGGTCCGCCGCGCCAAGGGCATCGCGGTACCGGACCGCGATCTCCTGCTGACCCGGACCGAACTCGTTGATCGCCTGCTCCACCTCGATGCCTTGGGCGATGAGCGAATCGACGATGTCGCCCATGACGTTCGCGGCCCGGTCCATGCCCGCCGAGGAATAGCACGGCCCGTCGTGCCAGGGAAGGACCTGACCATCGACCTCGTGCGCGAGGTAGAACTCGTTCTCGAACGAGGCCATGACCCGGATGCCGAGCGACGCCGCATCGGCGATGGCGCGCTTGAGGAAGCTCCGCGGACACCCCCCCCAGTCCAGCCCGTCGTGGCCCAGCTGGTCGCTGACCATGCTCGCGGTCCGGGCCACCCAGTCGAGAACGCTGTACGTGGCGGGATCGGGCGTGATCCGGATCTCGCCCACCGGCTCCATGCCCTCCACCAGGGGCGCCAGCTGGTCGAGCATGTTGAGCGTGTTCTGCGCGCGGGTCATGCCGATGCCCTCGCGCATCCGGCTCGCCAGCCGGCCGACATGGACGTTCTTGCCCCTGATCACGCCTGCCGGGTCACAGTACAGGAAGCGGACCATGCGGATGTCATCGTCCGAGGCGCGGACGACGACATCCTCGATGCTGGTCATCGGCTGGGAGCTGCTCTGGTCGCCGCTCATGGCAGCTTCCGGAAGACCTCCGTGAGCGCCGGCTCATCGGCCGTGACGATCCAGAGGACATCGTCGTGCGGGTACAGGTAGCTGGTCGTGCCGTCCACGACGGCAGTCGTCACATCCTTGCCGCTCAGCTGCTGGGTCCCTCCTTCGGTGACGTCCTGGCCCTCGAACAGGGCGGGCAGGACCTGGGGCTTGAGCGCGACCATGTCCGCGCCTGCCACCTTGAGCGCGGTGATGGCCAGCCCGGAGCTGGGGTCCGAACCGCCGTAGGCGATGGCCACGCTCACGTCGCTGATGGTCTTGCCGATGCCCGACAACGCATCCAGGAAGCCCTGTGGCACACCGGCGCTCACGTCCCCGCCGCTGAGCGACTGGACGGTGAGGGGCTGACCCGCGATGTCGGTGGGGAACAGGGCCTCGAGCGCCGTGTCGGGGGTGAACGAGGGCACGGGTGCATCGGACGGCAGGCTCGCCTGGGGCATGGCCGCTGCCCTGGGGACGGCGAGTTCCGCCAGACCGGTCATCGCGGCCTGTGCGTCGATGCCATCCGCGACGTCGCCCACGAGCTGGATGTTCAGGAGCCCGCCCGTGCCCATCTCGGCATACAGCAGGGTCCCACCCAACGCGTCGCCCAGGTAGACCGCGGGCTGGCCCGCCACGGTCAGGTCGATGGCGCAGGGCCCGCTCGACGGGTCCGGCGTGGCGTCGGCCGGGCACATGATGTCCCGGAGTCGCGCCGCAGTCCCGGTGTCCATGCTCGTGAACAGGGACAGGAACCGGCCCGACGAAGAGTCGGTGTCGAATTCGCAATCGACATCGCCACCCGACGCGATGGTGACGGTCTCGCCGAGGGCGGATGAGACCTCGTCCGCGGTGAGGACGCCGCAGGTCTGGGGAACGGCCGGGGAGCTGCTCGGATCCTGGGCCAGGGCACCGGGGGCCATGCCCGCGAGGAGCGCGGCCGCCGCCAGCAGGGCTGCGGTCGATCGGCGGGGGATGTGCATCTGGAGATCACCTCGTGGCATCGGTCGACGTTCGCTGAGACCGTCATGATAGGGCGCGTGATAGGGCGCGTGGTGCATGCCGCTGCGGTCGAACCGCTTCCCGACCGACCGCATCCCCGCCTGCCGTATCCCGATCTGCCGGCCGGACCGCCGTTCGCGCTCCGGGCGCGCTTGCTGACCCCGCTGGCCGATGGGGGCACCCGATACGAGGCTGATGGCGTGGTCGTGGTGGACAGGGCCGGCAGGCTGGCCACGGTCGGCGCGTGGCCGACGACCCTGCCGGCCGACACGCCATTGGTCGACCTGCATGTCCACCTGCCGCAGGTACCGTCTGCGGGCGTCGGTGCCGGGCTCGACCTGCTGACGTGGCTCGAGCGGTATGTCTTCAGCCGCGAGCGTGCGTTTCGGGCGCCGGTCGCCGAGCGGCTCGTACCGGACATCCTGCGGGCGATGGCGGGCGTGGGCACGACCACGTTCCTGGGCTATGGCGCCATCTGGGCGGACAGTGTCGATGTGTCCTTCCGGGCGGCCGAGGCACACGGCATCCGCGCGGTGATGGGCGCCGTGATGATGGACCGCATCAGCTACGACACCGGCACGACGGAGTCGGAGCGGCTCGATCGGAGCCTGCGCGAATCCGACGAGCTGTGCACTCGCTGGAACGGTGCGGCGGATGGGCGGTTGGGGTACGCGTTCACGCCTCGGTTCGCGCTCAGTTGCAGCGCGGAGCTGCTGCGCGAGTCGGCGAGCCTGGCCGCCCGGCACCGCGCGATCTGGCAGACGCATCTATCCGAGGATCGACATGAGATCGAGACCGTCGCGGGCCTGTTCCCCGATGCTCTCGACTACCTCGATGTCTACGATCAGGCTGGTGGCCTGGGACCCCGGAGCGTGCTGGCGCACGCCATCCATCTCTCCGACCGCGAGCTCCACCGACTGGTGGAGAGCCAGTCCCGCATCGCCCACTGCCCGGTGTCGAACCTGTTCCTCTCGAGCGGCGTGATGCCCCTGGCCCGATACCTCGAGGCGGGTGCCGTCGTGGGTCTGGGCTCGGATGTGGCCGGGTCACCGGAATTGTCGATCCTGACCCAGATGCGCACCGCGTTCTATGCCCAGAACGCGCACCGGGTCGCGACCGGCGATCAGCGGCCCGTCGTGGATGCGCTCGGCCTGCTGCGACTGGGCACGCTTGCTGGCGCGCAGGCCCTGGGACTCGATGCGCTGACGGGGTCGATCGAGGCGGGCAAGGAGGCGGACCTCATCGCCATCGATCCCGGGATGACGCTGCCTCCCGGCGGCGAGGACAGCGACGACCCGGACACGCTCATGAGCCTGCTCATCTTCCGGGAGCGCGCGGGCATGGTCCTGGCGGCGTGGGTGCGCGGCGTGCGCCTGGAGATGGCCTGATGGCACCGTTCGACCTGCTCATCACCGGCGGCACGGTCGTCGATGGCACGGGGGCCGCCGGGTTCCGGGCCGCGGTAGGGGTCCGCGGCGACACGCTGGACGTGCTCCGGGGTGACGTGTCGGAGGTGGCCGCGGTCCGGCGCATCGACGCCGCGGGGCATGTCGTGGCGCCCGGCTTCATCGACGTCCATTCGCACTCCGGCCTGATGATCCTCGCGGAGCCGCGACACGAGCCCAAGGTGCGCCAGGGCGTGACCACGGAGGTCATCGGCGTCGACGGCAACAGCTACGCGCCGTTTCGCTCGCGGGAGGAGTTGCTCGCGTTCGCGCGCATGAACTCGGGTCTCGACGGGCTGCCCGACATCGACTTCGACTGGGGCTCGGCGGACAGCTATCTCCGTCGCTTCGATCGACGGGTCAGCGTCAACCTGGCGTTCCTGGTCGGCAACTCCGCGTTGCGTATCGATGCCCTGGGCTGGGATGACGTGCCGGCGGATACCGTGGCCCTCGACCGGATGCGGGGCCTGCTGCGCGAATCCATGGAAGCCGGTGCGTTCGGCCTCTCATCGGGCCTCGACTATCCACCGGGTGCCTTTGCGACGACCGCGGAGCTGGGTGCCCTGACCGCCGAGGCTGCCCGGCTCGGCGGCATCTACCACACGCACGTTCGGTATCCCCTCGGGGACGGGTTCCTCGACCCGTTCCGGGAGGCCATCGAGATCGGGCGCATCGGTGATGGACCGGTCCATATCACGCACTTCTACCGACGAGCCACGGCGCCCGGCACGGCGGAGCAGATGATCGAGCTGGTCGAGGATGCCCGTGCTGAGGGACTCGATGTGACCTGGGACACGTATCCCTACGAGTGGGCCAGCACGCGCCTCCTGATCATGCTGCCGCCCTGGGTCCAGGCCGGCGGTCCCGGACCGACGCTCGAGCGACTCGCGGACCCGGTCATCCGGGCGCGACTTCGGAGCGAGATCGCAGACCGGGGTCGCGCATACGCGGGGCGCACCCCGTGGGACGACCTGCGCCTGGGAGCCCTGCGCACCGACCGCTGGCGGGAATGGGAGGGCCGGATGCTGGGCGACCTGATGGCAGCGACCGGCCTCGATGCGGTCGATGCGGCATGTGCCCTGCTGATCGACGAAGACCTCCGGCCGAACCAGGTGACCCCCGGGCCCGCCCACGGCAGCCTCGGACCGTTCCTGGCGCACCCGGTATCCATGGTCGGCACCGACTCGACGTTCGTGGGCGCGAAGCCGTCGCCCCGGACGTGGGGCTCGTTCCCGCGCATCCTCGGCGAGTTCGTGCGTGACCAGCGGATGATGCCGCTCGAGAGCGCCGTGCGCAAGATGACGTCCGCCCCGGCTGCGCGCCTGGGCATTCCGGACCGGGGCCTGCTGCGCGACGGCATGCGTGCTGACATCGTGGTCTTCGACCCGGCCACGATCCGGTCAACGGCCACCTACGAGGAGCCGCGGTCCTATCCGGTCGGTATGCCCTGGGTCGTGGTCAACGGCGTGGTCGTCGTGGACGACGGTGTCCATACGGGTGCGCTGCCGGGACGTGCCCTGCGCCGCGGCGCCGCTACTTGACGGAGCCGGCGAGTAATCCCTGGACGAAGTAGCGCTGGAGTGCGAAGAACACGAGGAGGGGCACCGCCATGAGCAGGAAGGCGCCCGCCGCCAGGAGGTTCCACTCCGATCCGTACTGACCCAGGAGCGAGCTGAGCTGCACGGGCATCGGGTTGTTGCTGGTCTTCTGCACGAAGATCAGGGACATCAGGAGATCGTTCCAGACCCACAGGAACTGGAAGATCCCGTAGGCCGCGATAGCCGGCACCGACAGGGGCACGACCACTCGCCGGAAGATGGTCCAGTCGCCCGCGCCGTCCATGCGCGACGCCTCGATCAGGTCCCTGGGCAGCATGATGAAGAAGTTGCGCATCAGGAAGATGCCAAAGGGCAGGGCGAACGCCGTGTGGGCCAGCCAGATGGGCATGAAGCCCGTGAGCAGACCCGTGGGCGCGAACAGCTTGAGCACCGGGATGAACGCGACCTGGACGGGCACCAGCATGAACGCGACGACCATCACGAACATCAGGTCCTTGCGGGGCAGGGAAGTCCAGGTCAGGGCGTAGGCAGCCAGCGCGCCGATGGCCACGGGCAACAGGGTCGAGGGGATGGCGATCAGGAGGCTGTTGACGAACGCCTGGCCCATGCCGCCCTGGCCCGAGATCACTTGGGCGTAGTTGTCGAGCGTGAAGCGGAACGAGAGCAGGGACTCCCACCACCCGGACGCCTGGATGTCCGATCGGGGCCGGAACGACGTGATCAGCAATCCGATGGTGGGCACCAGCCAGATGAGTCCGATGATGCCGAGCACGACATGGATGGGCGAGCGGCTGAAGGATCGGACCAGGCGGGCGCTGATGCTCTCGGCTGGGGCTGGGCGGGGCGCCTGGGTCACCGGACAGCGTCTGCACGGAAGCGGCGGACGTTGAAGGCCATGATGGGTACGAGGAGCAGCAGCATGATCACCGCCACCGCGGCGCCCTTGCCGTACAGGCCACCCGGGAATGCCTCCTGGTACATCGAGAACGCGATCACCCGGCTCGAGGTCCCTGGGCCGCCCCTGGTCATGACGTAGACCAGGTCGAACAGCTTGACCACGTTGACGACGAGCGTCACGGCGAGCACCGCGATGGGCAGGCTGACCATGGGCACGATGATGCGCACGAAGATCTGACGCTCATTGGCGCCATCCGTGCGGGCCGCCTCCATGATCTCGCTGGGGATGGACTTGATGGCCGCCGACAGGATCACCGTCGCGAAGCCCACCGATCCCCATACGCCCACCGTGATGAGCGACAGGTTGACGATGCCCGGGTCGCCGAGCCAGGACACCGGGGGGCGGCCGATGGCGTTCAGGAGCGCGTTGAGCAATCCCGTGGTGGTGCTCGGCGCATACATGAAGTTCCAGATGAGGGCCATCGCCGTGGCGCCGATGGCCATGGGCACGAACACGATGGCCTTGATGATCTACTCGAATCGGACGCGGGTGGCGGA
>JBBSOS010000009.1:0-17848 GCA_038259505.1 Candidatus Limnocylindrales bacterium
AGCGTGGTCGAGGAGCGGGACGCGACCGAGGAGCAACAGGACATCACGGAGATCAACGCGGGCGTGTATGCGTTCGACGTGCCCTGGCTCCGCCAGCGCCTGCCGGACATCCCCCGCTCACCCGTGACGGGCGAGTTCTACCTGCCCCTGCTCGTGGCCCTGGCGCGGGCCGACCGACGCCCGGTGGCGACATTCGAGCTGCCCGACGACGGCTCCCTGGCGGGCATCAACGACCGCTCCCAGTTGTCCGATGCCGAGGTCGCGATGCGGCTCCGCATCAACGACGGCTACATGCGCGCCGGCGTGACCATGATCGATCCCGCGACCGCGGTCATCGACGCGACCGTCGAGCTGGCGCCGGACGTGACGCTCGAGCCCAACGTCACACTCCGGGGCACCACGCGCATCGGCCGCGACAGCATCATCCGGGCAGGCTCACAGTTGTTCGACACATCGGTCGGCGAACGGTGCACCATCTGGTCGAGCGTGCTGGAGTCGGCGACCGTCGAGGACGGTGCCTCGATCGGGCCCTTCGCGCATCTCCGACCGGGCGCCCATGTCGGCGCGGCCGCCGAGGTGGGCAACTTCGCGGAGATCAAGGGAGCGACGCTCGGTGCGCGCTCCAAGCAGCACCACTTCAGCTACCTCGGCGATGCCCTGGTCGGCGAGCGGGTCAACATCGGTGCCGGCACCATCACGGCCAACTACGACGGGCGGCGCAAGCACCGGACCATCATCGGCGACGGAGCGTTCATCGGCTCCGACACCATCCTGCGGGCGCCCGTGACCATCGGTGAGGGCGCCGTCACGGGCGCCGGCTCGGTCGTCACCCACGACGTCCCCGCGCACACGACCGTGCTGGGCGTGCCGGCACGGACCCACCGGGTGGACTCCAGCGACGGTGGACCAGCGACCGGCTGATGGGACCCATCATCGAGCTGATCATCATCGCGGTCCTCATCCTCATCAACGGTGTCTTCGTGGCCGCGGAGATCGCGCTCGTCACGGTTCGCCGGAGCCGCCTCCAGCAGCTCATCGAGGAGGGCGACAAGCGTGCTCGCCGGGTCGACCGGCTCATCAGTGAACCGGGTCGGTTCCTGGCGGTGCTCCAGTTGGCCATCACCTTCATCGGCTTCCTGGCGGCGGCGTTCGCGGGCCAGAGTGTCGCCCAGTCGCTGGCCGAGCAACTGGCCCCGTTCATCGGCCCGAACGCCGCCGGTGGCGTGGCCATCATCGTGGTCACGCTTGCGGTGGCGGTCGTGACAGCGCTGTTCGGGGAGCTCATCCCCAAGACGCTGGCCCTGGCCCACGCGGAACGCTACGCGCTGGTCCTGGTGCGGCCCGTGGAGCTGTTCGGTCGGTTGCTCGCCCCCGTCGTCTCCATCCTCGACGGCATCACCCGCTGGGTGACCAGGCGCCTGGGCGTCAGCGCCACCGACCGCGACCGGATCTCACCCGAGGAGCTGATGATCCTCGTCGAACGTGGCGGCGAACAGGGGGTCCTCGAGGCAGAGGAGGAGCAGATGATCGGCGCCGTACTCGGCCTCGGCGAGCGCAAGGTGCACGAGGTGATGGTCCCCCGCATCGCCATCGTCGCGCTGCCCTCGACCGCGTCCCTCGATCAGATCGTGGACACCATCGTCGACGGCGGGCACTCGCGGATCCCGGTGTTCGAGGACTCGGTCGACAACATCGTGGGCATCCTGTACGCCAAGGACCTGTTGCCCTTCCTCAAGGGGGTCGACCAGCCGCCGCCCGTGGGCCGACTCGTCCGGCCACCCCTCTTCGTGCCCGAATCGATGAGCGTCGACGACCTGCTCCACAGCCTCCAGCGACGCCGGGTCCATATCGCCATCGTGCTCGACGAGTACGGTGGCACCGCCGGCATGGTCACCATCGAGGACCTGCTGGAAGAGATCGTAGGTGAGATCCAGGATGAGTACGACACCGAAGAGCCCATGATCGTGCCGCTCGGCGACCACGAGGCGCGTGTCGACGGCCGGGCGTCGATCGAGGACCTGCTGGAGCACTTCGACCTGCCCGAGGGTGCCGTCGAGGATCCCGAGGAGTTCGATACGGTGGGCGGCCTGATCTACCACCGGGTCGCTGGTGTCCCCAAGGTGGGTGACGAGGTCCAGGTCGGGGCGCTGCTTCGATTGACCGTGGAGTCGACCAACGGTCGGCGCGTGGGCAAGATCCTGGCACAACGGCAGACGCCGGTGGCGGAGCCGGACGAGTCCGACGACTGAACGGGTCCACGTCGGAGGGCCTCAGGCCGTGATCACCGACCCCACGATGCGCTGGAGTCGGTCCATCGCCTCCCCATCCAGCGCGCCCGACGTGCCGAGTTGGAGCAGCGCCTCATCACGGTACGAGGCGGCGCGACCACGGGTGAACTGGCGGGAGCCGGCTCGCTCCAGGATATCCCGTGCCGCGGCCACCTCGGCCGATGACGGTGGCGAGCCGCGGAGGATCGCCTGCAGCCTGACGCGGTCCGCGGCGACGGCGTGTTCCAGTGCGTGCAGCAGCGGCAGGGTCTGCTTGCGGGACCCGATATCCGAGGCATCCTTGCCGGTCGCCTGCTCATCGCCCCAGATGCCCAGCAGGTCATCGTTGATCTGGAAGGCCATGCCCAGCGCCCAGCCGAACCGGCGATACGCTTCCACGACGGCCTCGTCGTCGGTGGCCAGCATGGCACCCGCCTGCACCGACCCGGCGATGAGTGCCGCGGTCTTGCGCCCGATCATGTCCAGGTAATACTCCACCGACATCCATTCCTGGCTCTCCGATGCGCGGATGTCCAGGAACTGTCCCTCGCAGAGGGCAAGGCAGGTCTCGTCGTACAGGCGCATCAGGTCGAGCACCTTGCGGGCGCTGAAGCCCAGGTCGGACAAGCGATGGAGGGCCATCCGGGACAGCGTGAACAGGGTGTCCCCGGTGTTGATGGCCTGGGGCACGCCGGTCAGCGTCCAGAGTGCAGGCCGGTGCCGACGCTCCGCGCTCGCATCCTGGATGTCATCGTGGACCAGGCTGAAGTTGTGGCCCATCTCGACCGCTGCAGCACCCGGCACCGCGCGCTGGTGCTCGCCGGCGATCGACTGGTAGGCCAGCAGGCCCAGGACCGGTCGCAGCCGCTTGCCCCGGCTGGCATCGGCATCGAGGCCCAGATGGAACCGGACCCAGCCATACAGCTGCGTGGTGCGAGCGTCCTCGGCGGCGGCGATGACACGCGCCATCTCGGACTCGGTATCGGCGATCAGGAGGTCCAGGTCCACGGCCAGCATCGAAACATGATACTCGTCGTTAGCACGTTGTCACCGGGCCGCCCCACGCGACACGGACGCAGGGTACCCAGGATGCCGGGCGGGGTAGGGCACCGCCAACGGGGGACGCGACCGTGACGATGCCCTGTCAGTGATACGCACCGGGGCCCCGTCCGGATGGATCGCGACACCGAGGTAGGCTGGGCCCATGCCAGCACCCCGCACGTATCGGACCGCCGCCATCGTGCTGTCCCGGTTCGAGCTCGGCGAAGCCGATCGGGTGCTGACACTGCTGACACCGCACGACGGCAAGATCCGGGCCATCGCCAAGGGGGTCCGGCGACCCGGCAGTCGCATCGGCGGCGCCGTGGAGCCGTTCGCGGAGCTGCAACTGCTGCTTGTCCGCGGTCGCACGTTAGACGTGGTCACCCAGGCACAGGTGTCGGAGGCATGGCTGCGACTGCGGGACCGGCTCGACTCCACCGCGACGGCCTGGTACCTGGGCGAGCTGGCCGAGCGAGCGGTCGAGGAGCGAGCCGGTGCGTATCCGGTGTTCGCGCTGCTGCGCCGGGCGTACCAGCTCCTCGACGACGGCATGGAGCCGGACCGGGTCGCCCGCTGGTACGAGTTCGGCCTCGCCGATGCCCTGGGTGTCCGCCCGGAGGTCGAGCGCTGCGTCGAGTGCGACCGGGTGCCCGAGGAGACCGAGGCGTTCCGATGGGCGCCTACCCTGGGCGGCATGCTCTGCGAACGACACCCGCGCCCGCCGACGGAGGTGACTACCCTCTCGCTGGGTGCGCTCAAGGTCCTGCGGGCCTACCGGCGGCTGGACATCGAGGCCATCGCCGCGCTGCGGCTGCCCATGGAGCTGGAGGCCGAGGTGGAGCGCGCCATGCGCCGGTTCATCCGCCACGTGCTCGAACGCGAGGCGCGTTCCCTGGCGTTCCTCGATGAGATCCGCTCCTGAGCCGACAGCACCCGAGCCGACCGCGCTGCTGAGCGCCCACGCTCCTGAGCCGACCGCCTGGATCCCGCTACCATCCCAGCCGCACGACCGGCTCTGCCACCGCCGGCGCACCCGAGGAGTCCCTGATCGCCATGACCACGCACGCCGTTGCCCCGCGCCCCATCGACCCTGCCGACCCGGGGGCCGATCCGGGTCCCGCGGTCGCCGCGCTCGAGACCATCGTGTCGCTGGCCAAGCGGCGGGGCTTCATCTTCCCGAGCAGCGAGATCTACGGCGGCATCAACGCCGTGTGGGACTACGGCCCATTGGGCGTCGAGCTCAAGAACAACGTCAAGAAGGCGTGGTGGCGGGCCATGGTCCAGGACCGTGACGATGTCGTCGGACTCGACGCGGGGATCCTGATGCATCCCCGGGTCTGGGTCACCTCCGGTCACGTGGGCTCCTTCAGCGATCCCATGGTCGAGTGTGCCACGTGCCATCGACGGTACCGGCTCGATGAGCTGCCAGGTGCGGAGTCGCTGTCCCAGACCGACCTCCGTGATCCGGGCATCGTGGACCGGCTGCGGCTCCGATGCCCCAACGACAACGGCCCGCTGTCCGCACCCCGCCAGTTCAACCTCATGTTCAAGACGTTCATGGGGCCCGGGGAGGAGGATGCGTCGATCGTCTACCTGCGGCCGGAGACGGCACAGGGCTCGTACGTCAACTTCAGGAACGTCCAGCAGTCGATGCGCCGGAAGCTGCCGTTCGGCATCGCCCAGATCGGCAAGAGCTTCCGCAATGAGATCAGTCCCGGCAACTTCGTGTTCCGGATGCGGGAGTTCGAGCAGATGGAGATGCAGTACTTCGTGCGCCCCGATGAGGCGTCGCGCATCTTCGAGGAGTGGCTCCCGCGACGCTGGGACTGGTACGTGGGATTGGGCGTGGACCCCGGACGCCTGCGCTTCCGGGAGCACCAGCCGGACGAGCTCGCCCACTACGCCCGGAAGGCCATCGATATCGAGTACCGCTTCCCGTTCGGCTGGAAGGAGCTGGAGGGCATCCACAACCGGGGCGACTTCGACCTCGGCGCCCACCAGCGGGCATCGGGCGAGAACCTCGAGTATTTCGACCCCCACACCAACGAGCATTTCGTGCCCTGCATCGTCGAGACCGCCGCTGGTGCCGACCGGGCGCCCTTCACGTTCCTCATCGATGCGTATCGCGAGGAAGAGGTCCGGGGCGAGACCAGGGTGTCCCTGGCACTCCACCCCGACCTCGCGCCGTACAAGGTGGCAGTCCTGCCGCTGCTCAAGAAGCGGCCCGAGATCGTCGAACTCTGCCACCGGATCCGGGATGACCTGAAGCGGGACATGATGGCCGTCTACGACGACACGGCCGCCATCGGCAAGCTGTATCGCCGACAGGATGAGATCGGCACGCCCTGGTGCGTCACCGTGGACGTGGACTCGCTGGAGGACGGGGCCGTGACCCTGCGCGACCGCGACACCATGGCCCAGGAGCGGCTACCGGTGGAGGCCATCAAACGAGCGATCCTTGACCGGATGGCGGCTGCCCGGGGCTGACAACCTGGTTCGCCGGCGATCGTCCTGCCCCTTCGGGCACTCGACGGGCGACGTCGGGGCACATCAGGGGCGACGGTGGGGCTGACGTGTGGGCACACGGTCGTCCGGAGCATGTCCTCGCGCTCAGGCCGCCACCGACCCACCGGGGAGACCCGATAGAGTGTTGGGCACGGTGTCTCGATCTGCGCGCTCCGCGCCGTCACGTTCTGCCGCCGCCGGACCGGCGAAGGGTGGTGGGTCCAGATCGGGCCGGGCCAGCGGCTTCGGTACCAGCACGGCGTCTGTCTCGTTCGTGGGTGCCTCCAACCCAGGCGACGTGCTGGAGCTGCAGCGCTCGGCCGGCAACCAGGCCGTGGTGCAGTTGCTCCAGGCGACCGCGGTCCAGCGAGCGCCGGTCATCGCCGGGGATGTCGACCCCCGCGCGCGTGTGGATGTGCTCCAGCGCGCCATCGTGCTGGAGCTCGTCAACGTCCGGTTCGCCATCAAGTTCGACGAGGTCGCTGCGGCGCTCGACGGTCTGACCGCCGAGGATGGCCGGGCGATCAAGACCGAGTACCAGCGCCGGACGGGCTACGTCCTGCCCTGGGTGCTCACCGGTCGCCAGCAGTTCGGCGAGAGCGGCCTCGTCATGTCCAACTCCCTTGGGAGTCCTGAGCGGACGCGATTGCTCAACCTGCTCGGCGGCACGGCCATCCGGGCTCCCGATCCCGAGCGCGCCGTGGAGGCTGGCGAGGCCTTCGGGGGACTCGTTGCGGGCGCTGCACGGCTGCTGGGCAAGGATGACATCGCGGACGAGCTCGGCGAGCGGGCCGCGGCGACGGCCGCGGCGCAGGTCGTCGCAGATCAGGCCCGCGAGACCAACGAGGCCGAGGACAACCGCCACCGGGTGGAGGCCGCGCAGATCCGACGGCTCATCGAGGGCGGCAGCGGCGAGGCCGCCATCGCCATGGTCAGGCGACCCGATGTCGAGCGCCAGGCGATGGCCACGCAGTACAAGGCGCTCTACGGCCAGGAGTTGTACATCGATCTCACCACGAGGCTCAAGGGCGCATTCGCGGCCCGCGCCGCCGCCACCTGGATCGGGGACACGGTCCTGGCCGACCAGATCGCCCTGGAGGCGGACCTCGCCAACGAGCGCAAGGTCGAGGCCGACGCAGCCGACCTCGAACAGCTGACCAACGGCTTCTTCACACCCGCATCGACCCAGATGGCGGCCAAGGCCATCGTCCAGCAACGGCGGCGAGAGGCGCGTGGCCACGTGGAGGCCCGGCTCGTGGGCATCGCCGAAGCCGGCGAGCAGGACACCGGCGAGGGCCGCGCGGCTGGTCGCGAGCACCTGGCCGAGGTGCTCAAGGGACCCGGCAGCACCGACGTGACGCTGGGCGCCCAGGTGCAGGGCCTCGGCGACAGGGGCGCCGAGGCGATCGTCGCCCGCGGCGAGCCCGAGGAGCTGGCCGCGCGCCTGGCCCGTGCCGATGTCGAGGGATCGCTCAAGGCGGCCGATCTGGAGGCCGCCATCCGCCAGCTACGGGTGCTCGCCCGGCGGATGGCCATCTCCGAGATCGAGCGACAGCCCGCCCTTGCGACCCAGGCAGAGTCCGTATTGCGAGCCATCACGGATGGCTACTACCAGCGGTTCCAGAAGCGCTTCGACAGCGACGATACGAAGCGGACGCTGGACAAGGCACTCGCCCTCGGCAACGACGCCGAGGAGGAGCGGAACCGCGCGCTCCTCGCGGAACAGGGGAGCCTGCCGGCATGGCGGGAGCTGGACCTGGCCATGCGTCAGAGTCCCCGCGACATGGACCGCATCAAGGGCATCCTGCTCGCCCGTGATCGTTCTGCGGTCCAGGCGCTCGCCGCGGAATACCACGCCCATACCGGCCGAACGCTCGAGACGGACCTGCTGGGTACCCCGGCGCAACAGCTGTTCGCCGAGTTCCGGGATCAGAACGAGGCGAGGCAGGAGCACATCGAGCAACTGGTCCTGCTCCAGGGCGGCCGGTTCCACTCCGACGCGCCGGACGAGGCGAGCCAGCTCGAGCAGGAGCGGCAGTGGCTCGGCGGCCGGACGTTCGCCCTCAAGCGTGCCGTGATGCAGAACCGGGGCACGTTCGCCACGGCCCGCGACTGGGTCGGCAACATCGAGGAGGATCTCGTCGAGCGCGCGGACCGCGACTCGGAGGATGCCAGCATCGCCGCGTCGAGGGCCTTGACGCAGTCCCCGCCGGATGTCGATGCGGCCCGTGACGCGCTCGCCGGGATGCGTCGGGCAGCGGACCGTCTTGAGCGCAACCTGGACGTCTACAAGGAAGCCACGAAGGCCGCGTTCGACGAGTTCGTGGACCTCGCCGTGCTCGCCATCACGACCATCGTGACCCTCGGCGAGGGGTCCGCGGTCATCCTCGCCATCCGCGCCACGGTCGCGACCGTGGGCACGAAGCTGGTGCTGAAAGGCAATGACTACGGCGCCGACGAGTTCCTCATGGACCTGCGCAGTGGCCTCGGCGCCGCGCTCGGCGGCAAGCTCGCCGAGGGGGTGCTCAAGCCGGTGGCCACCAAGGTCGCGGCCTACGCCGCCGAGGCGGGACTGGCGAGCAGCTTGACCGGAAAGGTCGCCGGCTACGCGGGCAAGGCGGCCAACTGGGAGGCGGAGAACGTCCTCACGACCGGGGTCACCAACATCGCGACGGGTCAGGACATCGGCACCGGGCTCGATGCCGCGGGGCACGCGCGAGCACTGGCCCAGCACGGCGTGACCTCGACCCTCAAGGCGATGCGCCCCGGCGGTCGGAATGGGCACACGACCGAGGAGGGTGAGGCAGCCGCCGCCCGGCCCGTCGGCGAGGGCGGGGATGCCCGGGTCACCGACGCGGAACCCCGGGGCGAGGACGGGCAGCACCCGCGCGAGGCGGCGTCCGGTGTCACGAGGGAGGACACCACTGTCGTGGATGCCGTCGATGGTGAAGTCATGGGTGTGCCCCACATGTCCATGGCCCTGCCGGAGCCAGGACGCCCGGCCGTCGAGGAGGGCACGCGGCGGCCTTCGACGTCCGGCGCAGAGCACGCGGAGACGCCGCCGGAGACGGGCGCGATGGCGGACGCCGACGACTGGGCCGCGGATACCCGGGAGGATATCCCCATCGCGGAGACGGACCGGCAGCGGCACAACCGGGAGCAGCAGGAAGCGCGTGCACGCCGGAACCCGTCGAACGCGGCATCACTGCGCGAGAGCACGGCACCCGGAGCCCGGTCACGTGCCTTCGCGAGGGAGATGGCGCCCATCTTCGCCGACTGGCCGGAGCTGCACCCGGTGGAGCGTCTTGCCCGGCTCGAGACGGTCATGAACGGACCGCTCGCGGCGGCGGGCTCGCCGCGTGTCCTGGTGGAGATGAGCGCCGATCTGGCGCCCGGCTCAGCGTCCTTCGACGTGACCACCTGGAAGGTGACCGTGAGCGAGGCGCTCGTGACCAACCGCGACCTGAGCCCGGAGCAGTTCGCCTCGTTGGCCGACAACATCGCCCACGAAGGCCGCCACGCACTCCATCACTTCCGCGGATTGCGCGTGGCCGAGGCAGAGGGTCTGCCGACGACGAGCGCCGAGCTGCAGCCTGCCGAGCGCGCGGTCCGTGCCGCCGAGGAAGCGAACGCAGGGACACGAGCCTCTGAGCCGATGGATGTCGAGGCTCCGGCATTCCAGGAGGCTCGAGACGTGTTCCAGCAGACCTTCGGCCCGGGCGCAGAGCATCGGCTGGCGGTCAAGCAGACCTTGGCGAGTGCCAACCGAAAGCGCGCGGCCGCCCAGGCAGCGGTCGACGGGTCCGCCGCCGGGTCGGTGGAACGCGCGGCAGCGGAGCAGATCCTCACCGACGCCCAGCGCAAGGCCACCGAGGCGCACAACGACTACATGGCATTGCCGCAGGAGACCGACGCCTGGCGGCGTGGCCAGGCCACGCAGGCGGCGATGCTCCAGGAGCTCCAGGCGCAGCAGGTCCGGTCAGCGTGGCAGGCACGAGGTCGCGCGGCGGCCGAGGTGCGTCGGGCACGCCGGGCGGTCGCGGCCGCCGAGGTCAGCGGTGGTGATACGCGCAGGGCCCAGGCTCGCCTGGACGATGCCCTGGCCGGCGATCGTGCCGCGAAGGAACAGTTGGACGTCGCTCGCCGCGAACTCCAGGAGCTCCAGGACGCGACCCAGGGAGCCACCCTCCGGGCGCGCGAGCACGCTCGCGAACGGGCGCGCATCCGCGCTCGCCGCGGGGCAGGTGCGAGTACCTGACCAGACCCGGGATCCTTTCCAGCGGACGGACTACTGGCCGTCCTGACCGCCTGTTCGAGCTATCCGGCGGTCGTGGCCATCTTCGTACCGACCGGCTCCTTGCCCTTTGGCCAGTAGAGCTCCTTGTGGATCTGCTCCTCGGGGAAGCCGCGCCCGGCGAGCGTCTCGTCAGCCGCCAGGATCATGTCCGGGTTGCCACAGATGTACGCGATGGAGTCGTCGGGTGTCAGGCCCAGGTCGTCATACACGTCGTCGAGGATCGCCTCGACGCGTCCGGCCCGGCCCATCCAACCGTTGTTCCGGGGATCGCGCACCCGGGACACTGTCGGCACGTAGGTGACCGGATACTCGCCGGACGCCTGCCAGCCCTCCAGCAGATCCCGGTAGCCCAGGTCGGAAACGTGACTGACTCCGTGGAGCACGATGGCAGGTCGGGATGCGCCGGTGCGACGGAGGGTGTCCATCATGGAGATGAACGGTGCGATACCGGTGCCGGAGCTGATGAACACGTGCCGCCGGTCGTCTTCCGGCCGGAGCACGAACTTGCCCTTGGGGCCCTTCATGCTCATCCGGTCACCCGGCCGCAGCCGCCACAGGAACGGGGTGAACAGGCCGCCTTCCACGAGCCGCACATAGAAGTCGTATCCGTCATGGGCGTCCAGCGGTGAGCTGGCCGTGGAATACGGCCGCTGGACTAGCTTGCCTTCCGACTCGATGCCGATGGTCAGGTACTGACCGGGCTCGAACCCGATCGGGTCGACATCGAACTGCACCTTGAAGATCCCCAGGGCGTTGGTGAGGTCGTCGCGCTGCACCAGGCGCGCGTTGTAGCGCGCGGAATCCGTCGCGATGGGGCGCTGGTCGATGGCGGCGTCGGTCATCTGCGTGGCGGTTCCTTCCTGTGGTCGGTTGGGCGGATGGTACCCGGCGGCGCACCGGCCGCGGGATGGGGGCAGCTCACCGACCGTCGGCTCACAGGAGAGCGGGCTTCACCCACGGCCGGCCGAGGACATGGTGGTCGAGGAAGGCGAGCACCGTTTCGTACCACAGTCGGGCGTTGGCAGGCTTCAGGATCCAGTGGTTCTCGTCGGGGAAGTACAGGAACCTGGCGTCCACCCCGTGGCGGGCGAGGTCGGTCCACAGGCGGAGGCCCTCGCTGACGGGGACCCGGTGGTCGAGTTCACCGTGGATCACGAGCATGGGCGTCCGGATGGCCGCCACGTGCGCGCTGGGCGACGCAGCATCCCATCGCTCGGGATGCTCATACGGGTCACCGAACTCGGCCTCCATGGTGCTGCCCCAGTCGGTCGTGCCGTGGAAGTCGCGCATGTCCCAGAGGGATGCATGGGTGACGATGGCCCGGAAGCGGTCCGTGTGACCGGCCACCCAGTTGGCCATGTAGCCACCGAACGAGCCGCCCATCGCGGCCGTGCGCGTGGCGTCGATCTCCGGCCGTGCCACGACATCGTCCATGACCGCCATCAGGTCCGTGTAGGGCTCCGCTCCCCAGCGGCCCCAACCGCGGCGTACGAAGTCGACGCCGTAGCCCGTGGACAGGCCCGGGTCGGGCAGCACGACCGCATAGCCCTGTTCGACCAGGAGGTGTGGGTTCCAACGCCAGTGCCAGGCGTTCCAGGAGCTGAGCGGCCCGCCGTGGATCCAGAGGACCACGGGAGCAGGTGTGTCCGCCGATGCGCCGCGCGGGGTGATGAGCCAGCCCTCGATGCGGGTGCCGTCCGCGAGCGTGGTCGCGATTCGCTCGGGCGCCCCCGGCAGACGCAGCTCATCGACCGATGGCACCGGGGACCCCAGGACGCGTGCCGGGCCGCCCGGGAGCTGCACCTCCATGACCTCCGGTGGCGCCGCATACGACGAGCGGATGGCGTAGCACCGCGTACCGTCGGGTGTGACCGCGACATCGCTCCATGCCCCGTCGGTCGTGAGCTGGGTCACCTCGCCCGTCTCGACGAGGACCTCGAACACCGGATGGTGGCCTCGCTGATCGGCCGTGAACACCACGCGCCGGCTATCGGCCGTCCAGCGTGGCTCGCCCGGCCACAGGTCCAGGTCCGGTGTCAGGTCGCGGCCGGTTTCCGCGTCGAGGTCGATGAGCCAGAGGCTCGAATCGAACGCCGTATCGGGGTTCGGCACGTCATCGCGGACGGCGACCACCCAGCGTCCGTCGGGTGAGATCCTCGGGTCGTGGTACCAGGCGCCATCGGTGGTCAGCGTGCGTCGCTCGCGCGTGGCGACGTCGATGCGCACGAGGTCCTGGACCGGCACCACCAGATCGGGCCAGCGGAGCCAGCCGGTCACGACCGCGCTGCCATCGGGTGTCACGTCGAAGTCGGTCTCGTCGAGCGATCGACCCGCGTGGGGGGTCAGGTCCAGGGGCGTCGGGCGACCCTCGACACTCCCGTCATCGCCATCGGTCAGATCCAGGAGCAACAGGTGGCCCTCGCGGGGTCCGAGGTAGTGATCCCAGAACCGGATGGGGTAGGTCTCGTACAGTTGCGCTGACACCCCGGCCTTGCTGCGTGCGGCCTCTCGGGCGGCATCCTCCGCCAGCCCGGTCGTGCCCGGATGCACCGGCACCCGGATGACAGCCACGTCCGCCGCCATGGCCGCCCGGAACGCATCCACACCGCCGCCCGGTGCCACCAGCAGGCGTGCCTCGCCGCCGGTCGCGGGCAGACACCACAGCCCGTTCGGCTCCGTCTCCGGCTTGTCGTCGGGCGGCCGGTCCGCATCCGGTCGCGCGGACGTGAACAGCAGGGACCCGTCCCGCGCGAACGAGGCACTCGATTCGCCCGGTGCCGAGTGGGTGAGCCGGCGCGGCGCGCGATGTCCGGCAGGGTCGACGGCCCAGAGGACGGTGCGCATCCGCCGGCCGTCGGGCGCTGGTGTCGCCACGGTGATGGCGATGCGCGCACCGTCAGGAGAGAGAGCCAGGCCACCGATGCGGGGGATGGACAGGAAGTGGTCGAGGTCGAACCGGTCGCTCATGGCTCGATGATGGCAGATCCGGCACGGACGTGGTGTCCGACGACTCCGGCGCGGACGTGGTGTCCGACGACGTGATCGCGGTTGCGTGTCTGCCGTCGGGACTCAGCCATCCGTGATCGTGGCTCCGTGGGCAGTCGCGCGCACATGCTCCCGCCGGCCGTCGATCTCGATGGTCATCGAGAAGCCATGGGTACCGGCGCGCAGTCCCCGCACGGACACCAGCGGCCGATCGGTCCGCACCGGCGCAACGAGTGTCAGGTACCGGATCACTCGCCCGTGCGCTCGTCGCTGGAGCACCGGTGCGGGCACGAATGTCCGGTAGCTGTCGCCCAGCCAACCCGCGATCGGGCTCCCTGGACCCGTGACGAGGTCGCTGGAGCCCGGGCTGCGCAGTTGCCAGACGAGCACGTTCCCACCGGGTCCTCGGGTCCAGGTCCGCGGACCCACGGTCCGGGGGGCACTGCCGCGCAACAGGTGCCACAACTGCCGGGTCGTGACCGGGCGGCGGGACCTGATGGTGTCCTCCACCACGAGGTAGCCCTCGCGGGTGGAGAACAGCACCCGTCGGCGCATGGAGACCCCCTTGACCAGGGGCAGGTCCAGCGTCGTATCCGTGACCCGACGTCCGAGGCGGGCACGCACGAGGCGCGGCTGGACCTCGGGCCTGGCCCGTCGACCGGCGACGATGACCACGTTGTGCGCTGCACGCGACAACGCCCACCGCCGCCGTGCGTCCCCTGGCTCGTGCGCCCACATGCCGGGGTTCGCAAGAAGGCGATCCCCGTAGCTGTAGAGCGTCAGGGAGCCAACGTCCGCGTGTGCATGCGTGGCGTCGGCCGGGCCGAACCGGAGCGACATCGAACGCTGCCGGGCCGCTCGACGCCCGACACCCCACCCGGTCCGCGAGAACAGGTATCCGGCCCGGTAGACGGCTGCCCGGACCTTCGGCTCCGTACCGTGCGTCCCGAGCGTGGCGGCGATCGCCGATCGAAGCACGCCCGCCACTAGCCGCCGCCGTCCCCGGCCGGGGTGTCGATGCTCGTGATACGAACTCCGGTCGCGGTCGCGTCGAGTCGCTCATGGTGGCCCTCGACCTCGATGGTCATGCTGAAGCCATGCGTCGTCAGCCGCAGGCCGGACACGTCGACCGGCGGCCGGTGTGTCCCGGTGCCCGTGTCGAACGGGGCGAGCAGGGTCAGATACCGGACCTGGGTACCGCTCCGTCGTTCCTCGATGACGGGCGCGGCAGCGCGCTGACCGTATGAGCGCGAGATCCACCCCTGGATGGGCGATGTCTCACCCCGGAGCTGCAGCGTGGCACCGCCGCCGATGAGCTGCTGGATCAGGAGGTTGCCGCTGGGACGTCGGCTCCAGGCACGATCACCCGCGACGTGGGGCTGCGCATCCTCGGTGAGATGCCAGAGCTGGCGGTACGTGCGGGCGGTCGGGGACGTCATCGTATCTTCCACGACCAGGTAGCCGAGTGCGCGCGAGAAGATGACCCGCCGTCGCATGGTGATGCCCGGGTACACCCGGACCCGCACCACGGCATCGACCGACCCGCTGGTGATGGCGTGCCGCTCAAGGACGCTGCCCCGACCCGCGGACGGCGCACGTCCCAGCACGGACACCGCGTTGTGCGCGGCACGCGACACGAAGAACCGGTGCCAGATGGAACTGTTCTGGTCGCCATATCCAGGGTCGACCAGGAGCTGCGCTCCATTGCCGTAGAGGGTCACCGCCCCCGCGTCGTCGTGGCCATGCCGGATGAGGCCCGCCGCATACCGGAGGGAGAAAAAGATCTCCTGGGCGAACGTGCGCTCATCCTGACCCCAGCCGGTCCGGCCGAATGCGTAGCCATTCTCGTAGAACGTGACCGTCTGGTCGGGCGGCGATCCGCGGAGGCCGAGACTCGAGGTATAGACGGTCGGGGTGCCCGGGATGCCCTTGGCGGCCTTGTCGTCGGAGTCTCCGATGGTCTCGTAGTGTCCGTCCGGCCGTGTCGCCTGGGCGAGGAAGTGCGGGATCCGCTCCACGCGATCGAAGCCCGCTGGCGGCGCCAGGTGGCATCGCAGGAGATGGTCCCGGGCCAGGATGAAGCGGTCGTAGTCGTATCGGTCGTACTTGGTGGCCTGTTCGTCGGATACGCCCTGGCGGTCGATGGCCTGGGTGACGAGGGTGTCGATGCGCCGGGCCGCCAGGGTCTGCCAGTCCGTCCGATGGAGATAGCAGCCGACGTCCAGCAGGCCGATGGCCTGGTTGAGCGCGTGATTGCCGTACCGGACATAGAACGCGGGGTCGGCGAGCACGCTGCCGTGCAACCGGATAGCCGAATCCAGCCAACCCGTGGGCGGCAGCATGTCCGCCATACACACCAGGGTCATCGCACGCCACGCGGTCACCTGGTCCTTCCAGGCCGAGTCGGACGCGGCGCCGACTCGCGGGTTGGCCGCGATCCATGCCCGCACCAGATCGATACCGCGGTCGAGGTAGCGCGCTTCACCCGAAGCCTGCCAGCGGTACATGAGGGCCATCACGTAGCGCAGTTGCTGGAACTTCTGGCGCCACTGCCGGTCCGCCAGCGGATCCTCAGCCCACGTGAGCACGTGCGCCAGCGTGACCGCCGGGTGCTGCCCCAGGTGGTACCGGTCGATGAGCAGGTCGTCCGCGGTCTGCGTCAGCGACACCGGCGAATCGACGTTGCAGCGCTCAGCGTCGTCGTTGGCACCCACCGACGATGGGGCGCGGTCAGCTCCGTCACCACCAGCCGAGAGGAGATCACCGTCGGCGCGCGCAGATGTCGGGGGTGTCAAGCCGAGCACGGGGGACACCACGACGAGCACGGAGGACGCCACGACGAGCGCCGTCACCCACGCCGACAGCCAGCGTCGTCCACCCCGAACCCGCATGCCTGTGTCTCCCTGATGGGTATCCCCGTCATGCATGGTATCGGCCCGGGACACGCCCGGTCCCGTTGTCGATGGTCACTCGTGACGCGTCGGTCGTCATGCCCCGCCGGTCTCGACCATCGGCCTGCCCGGGCGTGCGGCGATGGTACGATCGGTTCGAAGCACCTGACGTGAGCAGCGGTCGCCGGGGGGACCCGACCGCTCTCCGACCACCCGGAGGAGCCACCCGATGTCCCAGAGCCAGCCGCTGTCCCGTGCCCATCGCGCCGCGGAGCGCTACATCTATGCCTGGGGTGGTGGCCGGGCAGAGGGCGACTCGAGCATGCGCGACCTGCTTGGCGGCAAGGGGGCGGGTCTCGCGGAGATGACCCTCGCGGGACTCCCCGTGCCAGCCGGCTTCACCATCACGACCGCAGCCTGCAACGACTACTTCTCGGCCGGCGAGCAGCTTCCCGACGGCCTCTGGGACGATGTCGTGGAGGCAGTCCAGGAGGTGGAGCGCGAGACCGGCAAGGGCTTCGGCGATGTCGCCAACCCGTTGCTGGTGAGCGTCCGGTCCGGCGCCCGGTTCTCGATGCCGGGCATGATGGACACGGTCCTCAACCTGGGACTCAACGAGGGGACGCTCGAGGGTCTCGTGGCCTTGACGGGCAACGAGCGATTCGGCTGGGATGCCTATCGGCGCTTCATCCAGATGTTCGGGCGGATCGTGCTGGGCGTCTCCGCGGAGCGCTTCGATCACGCGTTGGAGCAGAAGAAGGCCGCCCGTGGCGTGCAGCAGGACACAGAGCTGACCGCGGCCGACCTCCGCGAACTGGTGGCCGAGTCGCTGCAGATCGTCCGCGACGACACCGGCGCAGAGTTCCCGACCGATCCATACCAGCAACTGGACCTGTCGATCAGGGCCGTGTTCGCCTCCTGGTTCGGTCAGCGCGCCCGCGACTATCGGAAGTTCAACAAGATCCCGGATGACCTGGGCACAGCGGTCAATATCGTGACCATGGTGTTCGGCAACATGGGCGACGATTCGGGCACGGGTGTCGCATTCACCCGGGACCCGAACACTGGCGAGAAGGTCCTCTTTGGTGAGTACCTCACCAACGCCCAGGGCGAGGACGTGGTGGCGGGGATCAGGACGGCGCCCCGGATCGCCCAGATGCAGACCGAGATGCCCGCCGTGTATGCGGAGTTCCAGCGGATCGGCGAGCAACTGGAGCGTCACTACCGGGACGTTCAGGACCTCGAGTTCACTATCGAGGGCGGCACGCTGTACATGCTCCAGACGCGGTCCGCCAAGCGCACGGCGGCGGCCGCTGTGCGGATCGCCTCCGACATGGTCGACGAGGGCCTCATCACCCGGGAGGAGGCCATCAACCGGGTCGAGCCTGCCCATGTCGACCAGCTCCTGCGGGACCAGTTCGACCACGACGCTCTGGCTGCCGCGAAACGAGTGGCGAAAGGGCTCAATGCGTCACCCGGCGCCGCCGTGGGACGCGCGGTGTTCGATGCTGACGTCGCGGTGGAGTGGGCCGGCCGCGGCGAGCCGGTCGTGCTCGTGCGCATCGAGACATCGCCCGACGACTTCCATGGCATGGCCGTCGCCCAGGGCATCCTGACCGCACGGGGTGGCGCGACGTCGCATGCGGCGGTCGTTGCCCGCCAGATCGGCAAGCCCTGCGTGGCGGGCTGCGCGGAGCTCGTCGTCGACTATCGCACGGGACGTGCCCGGAGTTCGGAGTCGGGCCTCGAGTTCGGCGAAGGCGACTGGATCTCGGTCGATGGCTCCACCGGCGAGGTCTATCTGGGCGAGGTCCCGACGGTGGCGGCCAGGTTCGAGGACCAGCCCGACCTGCAGCGCATCC
>JBBSOS010000010.1:0-17545 GCA_038259505.1 Candidatus Limnocylindrales bacterium
CATCGGGTGATCCGACCGGCGGGGCATCACCCGCATGTCGATCGGGTCCCTTGCGTGGTCGATCGGGGTCGGCTGCCGGACATCTGACCCGCCCAGGGGATAGATCATGCGCTGACCGGGTGAAGTGACCGGGGGGCCTGGTCGGCGGGAGCCGATTTCCGACCTCCACGGTCCGATCACCCGGACAGCGGGCAGACAACGCGCGCCCACGGCGTCGACGGGCAGGGGCCGGTGCCACCGACTGATCGCGGGCGTTTCAAAGGGCAGATCAATAGCGCGTAAGTCCCCGGTAGATCACTCGCTTCATCGTGCACACATGGCAGCCCGTGAGCGCCACTACGATCGAGCGGCCGTCCGTGCTGCGAATGCTGTTCGGAGGATCGGTGCCGAGCTACGAGCCGCTCGGTTGTCGGCCGGACTGAGCCAAGCTGTCGTGGCCCGCGCCGCCCGGATCTCGCAGTCCCAGTTGGCACGCATCGAGCTGGGGCGGAACCGGATGGTTTCCGTCGAGGTCGTGACCATCGTCGCGAGCTTCGTCGGCCTGGACCTGGTCTGCGCGACCTATCCGGGGCAACGGGTCTTGCGCGACGAACCACAGACGATGCTGCTCCAAGCCTTTCGGGACTTCCTCGGGGAGGCCTGGTGGTGGAGGTATGAGGTTCAGGTCGGCAGCGGCGACCAACGTGCCTGGGATGCGCGAGTGCGCCATCGCCGCACCGGTGTCGAGTTCGTGATCGAAGCCGAGACGCGCCTGCATGACGTTCAGGCGCTCTTGCGACGTATCGCACTCAAACGTGGGGACGCATCCGTCCGCGTCATTCTCCTTGTGGCTGCGACGCGCAACAACCGGCTCGTGCTGGATATCGCTCGAGATGCGTTCCACGCCGAGTTCCCGACCGATACACGTGCATGCCTTGCCGCGTTGTCCAAGGGCCGGGACCCCGGGTCTGATGCCGTCGTGATCCTCGAGCCACGCGCGCGCCGCGAACGGACGGGTATCGCGCGCCGCGACCCGGCCACCGGGTGATCAGGCCGGCGGACAGGACGGCCGGCCAGCGACTCGGTCACACGACCCGGCCACCGGGTGATCAGGCCGGCGAGGCGACCCACGGGCGATCCAGGGAAGTCGGTTCGGTGTCCTGCCCTTGGCGCCTGACTGGTTCCTCGTCCCGATCATGCGCCCAGCGGGTGGATCGACCGGGGAGACCGATGAGTCGACCGGGGAGGCTGGCCGATGAGGAGCGATCTGGGCCGGCGGGAGTGGATTCCAGACCTCCACGGTCCGATCACCCGGTCAGCGGGCAGACCCTGTCATCCGCCCACGGCATCACGCGGGCCAGGTGCCGCCTCGTCGTCGAGCCAGGATCGATCATTGAACAACTCGGATAGCCAGGCGCCGAACACGCCCGGACGAGGCCGGTCGACGACGCCCGCCAGACCCTCACGGACAGCCGTGTGGGCACTTGCGCTGATGCGGGTCGCGGCGGCACGTCCGCCACCGAATGAGCGGGGGTCGATCGGCTCGCCGATGCGCAAGACGACGCGACTGCCGAGATGGACCCAACGGGTACCGTCGATGGACAGTGGCACGACTGGCACGCCGGCGAGCATCGCGAAATGTCCGACACCCGGCTCGAACGGCAACGGATCGCCCTCATGGTCCGAGAGCCTCCCCTCCCCGGCCACCGCAAGTGCCGCACCGGAGCGCAGCACGGCCAGTGAACGTCGGGTGGCGTCGAGTGCGTCCGCGCCATCGGGCTGGAACGGGATCCCGCGGCCCGTCCACGTGATCAGGCGGTTGCGGATGCCGACGCGCATGTCCACCTCGCGCGGCCCGAAGATGTACAGCAGGCGGTCAGGGTCCGGCCACCACCCGGCGATGACAATGGGGTCGAGCCAGCTCGGATGGTTGCAGCAGATGATGTAGCCGCCGGAGGCCGGCAGATGCTCCGTGCCTTCGATCCGCACCCGGACATACGCGGCCGATACGAGCCTCAGGACCAGGCGCACGGCGTGGTACACGGACCCACCAGGCCCGCGGATACCCAGCAGCCGCCGGATCGGTCCCGACACGAGATCCGTCAGCCGCCGGATGGGTCCCGACACGAGATCCGTCAGCCGCCGGCCGGGACCCGACACGAGATCCGTCAGCCCGATACCGCGACGGGCACGATGGGCAGGTCCCGGTCGAGCAGCGCAGCGGGCGGCAGGGCCACCGTCGGCGGCACACCGGATTCGAGACGCTCGGTCTCCTCGATGAACAGGGGCACGAGTGCCGGATCGAACTGGGAGCCGGCACAACGTTGCAGCTCCGCCACTGCCTCCGGGTGACTCCTCGCGGCCTGGTAGGGCCGGCCCCGGACGATGACGTCGTATGCATCCGCCAGGGCCACGATGCGGGCGCCCAACGGGATGGCCTCACCCTGCAGGCCGTCCGGATAGCCCGATCCGTCCCAGCGTTCGTGGTGATGGCGGATGATGGGTGCGATATCGCGCGCCACCCGAAGGGGCCCGCAGATGTTGGCGCCGATCTCGGGATGCCGGCGGAGTTGACCCCATTCGCCGGCACTCAAGGGCTCGACCTTGTGCAGCAGCTGCACGGGTATGGCGATCTTGCCGATGTCGTGCAGGAGGGCGCCGTACGCCACGCTCTCCAGGTCGGAGCCTCGCAGACCCACGAATGCCCCGAGTCGTGCCGCCCGGTAGGTCATGTGTCGACAGTGATCCTTGAGGTCGCTGTCCTTGGCTTCGACGGCGTTCGACAGCGCGACCACGATTGCGTGCGCCTGCTCCGTGCGGCGTGGCCCGTGCTCGCGCCGGAGCGGCGCTCGCGCGCGCGCCAGCAACTCGAGCGGATGACAGGGCTTGATCATCACGTCGTCGACGCCGGCATCGAACGCCCGCATCCGATGGTCGAATGACGTCCGCTCGGTCAGGGCGAGCACATGGAGCGTGGAGGTGCGTGGATCCGCCCGAAGGCGACGCAGCAACTCCAACGCGTCCAGTCGCGCCATGTCGAGCGACAGGATCAACAGGTCGGGTTGGTGTTCATGGACCGCGTGCAGGCCGCTGTCGCCGTCGAGGACGGCATGGACGAGATAGCCGGCCCCGGCGAGGGCCTGGACCACCTCATGACGAACGACCGAGTCATCCTCGATGACTGCCACGCGGGGAGCGGTGAGCGCCTCCCGTGCAGCGTCTCGCAACGCTGATCCCTCTCTGCATGCTGGCGTCCCGTCGGAGACGACCGGAGCGGCCGGACTATACCATCCCGTCGGATGCCGTGGCGCCTACCATAGCCCGGGGACTCGGGAGTCGGAGGGGGGGTCAGGATGCGCCGTATCGCCAGGTCCATGATCGCGATGCTCGCGACGAGCACGATCATGATGCCAGCCGCGGCCCAGCCCGCAGCGGCATCGCAGCCCGACTATCCGGCGAAGGACTCCGGGTATCACAACTACCCGGAGACGGTCCAGTTGCTCCGCGACACGGCAGCTGCCCACCCGGACATCGTGCGCGTGTTCTCCATCGGCAAGAGCTACCAGGGCCGTGACATCCTGGTCGCCGAGGTCAGCGACCACCCTGGCAGGAACGAGGGAGAGCCAGAGGTCATGTTCGATGGCCTCCACCACGCCCGGGAGCATCTGTCCGGCGAGATGCCGCTCTACATCCTCCGCCTGCTGACCGGCAACTACGGCAAGGACACCTCCCTCGGCAAGCGCGTCACGAAAATCGTGGACACCCGGCGCATCTGGATCATCCCGATGGTCAACCCCGACGGGCTCGAGTACGACCTGGGCGGCGACCCGTACCGCAGCTGGCGCAAGAACCGGCAGCCGAATGCGGGGACGTCGGCGGTCGGCACGGACCTCAACCGGAACTACGACTACGCCTGGTCGAAGGGGCCCACGAACCCGTCCTCCATCAACTACCGCGGCAGGAAGCCATTCTCGGCTCCCGAGACACGCGCCATCCGGGACTTCGTCCTCAGCCGCCGATCGGGCGGGGTGCAACGCATCCGGACCCACATCTCGTTCCACACTGCCGGCGAGTTCGTGCTCTGGCCATATGGGCACACGTACCAGGACGTCCCGCCCGACATGACCCGGGCCGACGCGATGGCCCTGCGCACGATGGGCAAGCGCATGGCGAGGACGAACGGCTATCGGGCCGAGCAATCGAGCTCGATGTATCCCACCTATGGGGACGAGATCGACTGGCTGTACGGCACCCAGCGGATCTTCAGCTACACGTTCGAGATGTTCCCGACCAACGCGGATACCTCGAGCCGTCGCCACTATCCGCCTGACGAGCTCATCGGACGGGAGACGTTACGCAACAAGGAGGCGGTGCTCTACCTCATGGAGCAGGCCGACTGCCCGTATCGTGCGACGGGCAAGGCGGCGGCGTACTGCGGGCCCATGTACGACGACCTTGAGGTTGCCCGCGGCTGGACCACCGACCCGCGTGGCACCGACACCGCCGATCGGGGCGTCTGGCAACGGGGCCTGCCGGCGCGGTCGTCGCGCCAGCTGACGAGCGCCACCTCCGGCCGGGCGGTGCTGGTGACCGGACGCGCAGCTGGTGCCGACGTCGATGGCGGCCGGACCACCGTCCGCTCGCGCTCCATCCATCTTCCTTCTGGCAAGGCTGCCACCCTCCGCCTTCGATACTGGGTCGGCATGTCGTCCGCGTCCACGAATGGCGACCGGTTCCGGGTGCGTCTGGTCCGCCCGTCGAGCGACAAGATCATCGCCACGCCACTCTCGGTCGATGGTGGACCAGCGCGAACACCCCACTGGAAAACGCTCACCTGGTCGATCCCCAGACCGCTGCGGGGTACGGACGTGGCCGTCGAGCTGATGGCTACGGATACCGGTGGCGACGCGACCATCGAGGCAGGCGTGGACGACGTCCGCATCACGGTCGCGGCACGTCGATGAGGTGGGCCCGTCTGCTCCTCGCCGTCCTGCTGGCGATCCTGATCGCGAGCCCTGCCGCAGCAGAGCACCACTACCCTGCAGCCGACTCGGGCTACCACGACTATCCGGAGATGGTGGCCGCCATCAAGGCGGTGCAGGCCGCTCACCCCGACATCGTGCGGGTCTTCTCTATCGGCAGGAGCTACCAGGGGCGGACCATCTGGGCAGTCGAGGTCAGCGACAACGTCGGTCGTGACGAGGGCGAGCCGGAGGTCCTCCTCGACGCCCTCCACCACTCGCGCGAGCACCTGACCCCGGAGATGGCGCTCTATGCGCTGGACCTGCTGGCAGGGCACTACGGGCTCGGCACGCCGCTGGGCCAGCGGATCACCCAACTGGTGGACAGCCGACGCATCTGGATCATCCCCATGGTCAACCCCGACGGTCTCCAGTACGACCTTGGTGGCGGGCCATTCCGGGACGGCGCCTATCGCGGCTGGCGCAAGAATCGCCAGCCGAACCCGGGCTCCGGCGCCACCGGCACGGACCTCAACCGGAACTATGGCTATGGCTGGGAGAACGGCGCGAGCCCTGCGGCCATCACCTATCCCGGTGCCCATGCCTGGTCCGCGCCGGAGACGCGCGCGGTCCGCGACTTCGTCCTGTCCCGCCGCATCGGCGGTGTCCAGCGCATCAGGACCCACATCACCTTCCACACCACCGGGCAACTGGTGATGTGGCCGTACAGCCGAACGGCGACCAAGGTGCCCCCCGACATGACGAAGACGGACCATGCGGTGCTGGTCGCGATGGGCCGGCACATGGCCGCCACCAACGGCTATACGCCCCGCCAGTCCGGCGATCTCGGCCACAAGCCCGGCACGGAGATCGACTGGCTGTACGGCAGCCAGCGTATCTTCGCGTTCACGTTCGAACTGTTCCCCGTCGGTGGCCGCAGCGTCAACATGTTCTATCCGCCCGACGAGGTCATCAAGCGCGAGACGTCACGCAACCGGGAGGCGCTGCTGTATCTCATCGGCATCGCCGACTGCCCGTACCGGGCCATCGACAAGACGGCAGCGTACTGCGGGCCACTCTATGACGACTTCGAGATCGGCCGTGGCTGGACTGTGGACCCCGATGGCACGGATACCGCTCGGGCGGGCGCCTGGCATCGCGGGAACCCGGCCGCCTCGACGTGGCAGTTGGGCTCGGCCGCCTCTGGCCGGGATGCCCTGGTCACGGGTACCGCTCGTGGCGACGACGTGGACGGCGGTACCACCTCGGTCCGGTCGCGCTCCGTGCGTCTGGCTGCCGGCCAGACCGCGACCCTGCGGCTGCGCTACTGGATCGGACTGTCGGGTGCCGCTGACGCGGCGGATGCGTTCGAGGTCCGGTTGGTGTCTCGCGCGACGGGCGTCGCGCCGTTCACAGCGCTCAGGGTGAGGGGCGACGGCCGCTCTCACCGACCACACTGGGCCACGCTGCGCGTCGACATACCGGCGCGGTTCGAGGGTGGGGACGTCGCGGTCCTGCTGCGGGCCACGGACGCTGGATCAGGCGCGACCGTGGAGGCCGGTGTCGACGACGTGCGCATCACGGTGGCCGATCGGTAGAGGTGGCCGATCCGTACGGGGGCCTGATGCCCGAGGCGTGGCATGGGGAGGTAGTCGGGATGATCCCGAGAGGCTAGGATGCGAGCCACGCGACCGGCGGAGGAGCCGGTCAGGTCGAAATGCGACCCGGGATCCGTCCACACCCAGGGGCCGGCGCCGGACCACAGGAGGCAACGAATGCACAGGACACGAATGACGACGCTGGCCGCGCTCGTCGCGGCAACCAGCCTGATGGTTGGCGGCGCCGTGAGCGCCCAGAGCCCCGATGCGTCGATGGCTGCGCCTGCCGAGTCGATGGCTGCGCCTGCCGAGTCGATGGCCGCGCCCGGCTCGTCGGACCTGAAGATCGGCGTCGTGACCGACGTCGGCACGCTCGACGACAAGAACTTCAACGAGTACACGTTCAAGGGCGCCGAGGACGGCGCTGCTGCGGTCGGTGCCGAGACGCCCCCGTCGATCGTCCCCAAGGATGCATCGGAGTACGCGGCGGACATCCAGGGATTCATCGACCAGGGCTACAACACCATCGTGACGACCGGCTTCAACCTCGGTGGCGCCACGACCCAGGCCGCCCATGACAATCCCGATGTGTGGTTCATCGGCGTCGACCAGACGCCCATCTGCGTGGATGCCGATGGTTTGCCGGATGCCACGTTCGCCTGTTCGGGCGATGCAGCCACCCTGTTGCCGAAGTACATCGCAGTCGGGTTCCAGGAGGACCAGGCTGGATACCTCGCGGGCATCGTGGCCGCGTCCATCTCGAAGTCGGGCAGTATCGCGGCCATCGGTGGCACGAGTGCCTGCGCCCCGTGTGTGCGCTACATCCAGGGCTATGAGCTGGGTGCAAAGTCGGTCAACCCTGACGTCACGGTCAACACGGCGTACGTCGTGACGGACTTCTCCAACACGGCGTTCAACGACCCCACGGCGGGCAACAACTTCGCGCAGCAGTTCCTGGCCCAGTACCCGGACACCGACGTGATGTTCCAGGTCGCTGGCAAGACCGGCAACGGCGTACTCCAGGCTACATGCAACGCGAAGATCAACGGCATCGGCGTTGACGTCGACCAGTACCTGTCGCTCAATGCCGCGTCGGATCCGACGTATGGCTGCATCGTCACCTCGGCGGAGAAGCATCTCCAGAGCGCGGTGTCGCAGACCATCCAGGCGATCGCGGCCGGCACGGCCGCCGGCGGCAACGTCACGTTCAACGCCTCGAATGATGGCATCGGCGTGGCCGATTCCCACGACAAGGCGAGCATGATCACGCCCGAGACCCAGCAGGCACTGGACGACGCGCTGGCCGCAATGAAGGCCGGCACGCTGACCACCTGCCCAGAGAACTGCGGCACGGCCAACTGACGGACTCGACCTCCAACTGACTGGCTGAGCGGCCGTCGGACCCGACGGCCGCTCAGCTTTTTTGTATCCTCGTGCACCTGCCGGAGCGAGGAAGCCCGATGAGTAGCTCCCCCCAGCCTGTGCCCGCGCTCGAGATGCGCGGCATCACCAAGCGCTATCCGGGTGTCGTGGCCAACGACCACATCGATCTCGATGTCCGACCCGGCGAGATCCATGCGCTGTTGGGCGAGAACGGCGCTGGCAAGACAACGCTCATGAATATCCTCTACGGCCTGGCGCGTCCCGACGAGGGTCAGATCCTGCTCGACGGACGCATCGCGTCGATCACCAGCCCTGCGGACGCGATCGCTCGCGGCATCAGCATGGTCCACCAGCACTTCATGCTGGTGCCGGTGCTCACGGTCGCTGAGAACATCGTGCTCGGTCAGGAGTCGATGGCCGGACGGATCTTCCTTGATCGTGGCGAGGCATCGCGCACGATCAAGGAGCTTGCCGGACGCTTTGGCTTCGAGATGGACCCGGACGCCAGGGTCAGCTCTCTCTCAGTCGGCGCCCAACAGCGGGTGGAGATCCTCAAGGCGCTCTACCGCGAGGCCCGCATCCTGGTCCTCGATGAGCCGACCGCTGTCCTCACACCCCAGGAGACCCAGGAGATCTTCGCCCTCCTGCGGCGACTCGCCGACGCCGGTCGCAGCATCGTGTTCATCAGCCACAAACTGTACGAAGTGCTCGCGATCTCTGATCGCATCACCGTCATCCGGCGGGGCAAAGTGGTGGGTTCGCGGGTCCCGGCCGAGACCGACGAGGAGGACCTGGCCCAGCTGATGGTCGGCCGCGAGGTCCAGCTGACGGTCGACCGGGGAGAGTCACATCCCGGGGACATCGTGCTCCGGGTGAACGGCCTGCACGCACGGGACGACCGGGGCAACGAGATGGTCCGCGGCGTCGACCTGGAGATCCGCGCTGGCGAGATCCTGGGCATCGCGGGTGTCGCAGGCAACGGCCAGGACGAGCTGGTGGAATCGCTCATCGGCCTCAGGACTCCGACAGCCGGCGGCGTGACCCTGGCTGGCTCGGATGTGACGGGTTCGACCCCGCGGCAGATGAACGAGGGCGGTGTCGGGTTCGTGCCCGCGGACCGCCAGCGGTTCGGGCTCGTACTGAGCTTCCCGGTCGCGGACAACATCGTGCTCACCAGCTACCACCGCCCACCGTACAGCCATGGTGTCCTCCGGGACGATGCCGCGATCGAACGCTCGGCCGAGAAGAGCATCGCCGCATTTGACGTCCGCACGCCCTCGGCAGATGCGCTCGCCGGGACGCTTTCTGGCGGCAACCAGCAGAAGGTGGTCGTGGCCCGGGAGTTCGACCGCGACCTGCGCCTCCTGATCCTGGACCAGCCGACGCGAGGCCTGGACGTTGGCAGCATCGAGTTCATCCATCGGCAGGTCATCGCCAAACGGGATGCGGGGACGGCGATCCTGCTGGTGTCGGCGGAGCTCGACGAGATCCTCGAGATGTCCGACCGCATCGCCATCATGTACGGCGGGCGACTGGTGGCTGTGGTCGACGGCCCGACCGCCAACAAGAACGAGGTCGGGCTGCTGATGGCGACCGGTGGCCACGAGCCGGCCGCTCCGGCCGAGTCGAGGATCACACCCGTATGACCGGCGCGGCGACACCGGCGGCACCCCCTGAGCGGCCATGGACCGGCGTCGGCACGGCGCTCGTCGTGCCGCTCGTCTCCATCCTGCTGGCCCTCGTCGTGGGCGCCGTGGTCATCGAGCTGTCGCAGCTCCTGACCCCCGGCAAGGGATTCAACGTGTGGCTCCCGATCGAGGCGTATCGGGCGATGCTGGAAGGATCGCTCGGCAGCTGGAACAACATCGTCAACACGCTCGTCGTGAGCACACCCCTGGTCCTCGGTGGGCTATCCGTGGCCTTCGGGTTCAAGGGAGGGCTGTTCAACATCGGCGCCCAGGGGCAGTTCCTCATGGGTGTCCTCGGGGCGGTGATGGTGGGGGTCGCGCTGCGCGACACGACGCCCGTCATCGCCATCCCAGGGGCGCTGATCGGAGGCGTCGTGGGGGGCGCCATCTGGGGCTTCATCCCGGGCGTCCTCAAGGCGGTCTCGGGAGCGCACGAAGTCGTCGTGACCATCATGCTCAACTATGTGGCGCTGTCGGTGCTTGCAGCCGCCGTCAACGGACCTCTGCGGGTGCAGGCGGCGCCGTCGGCGGTGACCTTGACAGTGGGCGACGCCGCCCTGCCCATCCTCTTCGGCCGCAATGGCCACACCGGCATCATCATCGCGCTCATCGCGGTGGCCATCGTGGGTTGGCTGCTCTATCGGACGACCTTCGGATTCGAGGTCAGGACGGTGGGCGCCAATCCGGACGCTGCGCGCTACGCGGGCATGCGGCCCCGGCGGATCATCGTGCTCACGATGTCCATGTGCGGCATGCTCGCCGGTCTGGCGGGGGCCATCGAGCTGCTGGGCATCACCCACAAGACGACCGCCTCATACGCCACCAGCGTCGGCTTCGACTCCATCGCGGTGGCGCTCCTGGGTCGATCGAGCCCTATCGGCGTTCTCCTCTCCGCTCTCCTGTTCGGTCTCATGCGCGCAGGTGCCGGACAGATGCAGATCCAGACGGGGATCCCCTCGGAGCTCGTTGACGTCCTCCAGGCGACGGTCCTCTTCTTCCTCGTCGCCAACGTCGTCGTGAAACGGCTGCTCGTCCGCCGCAGCCGTACCGGCGATACCCCGAATGCCCGGCCGCCCGATCGGTACGTGAATGAAGCGGTGACCGGCTGATGGACCTCGGCCAGATCCCTGTCCTGGGACTTGTCTTCCAGCTCATCGGCTACCTCGTCGACGTGCTGCCGACCATCTCGCCCATCATCCTCCGGGCAGCGACGCCCATCGCGCTCGCGGCACTCGTTGGCGTCCTCTGCGAACGCTCGGGCGTGGTGAACATCGGTATCGAAGGCATCATGCTCGGGACCGCGTTCATCGGCTGGGTCGTCGGGGTCGCGCTGGTGCCCATCCTCGGGGGCGAACCGACAGCGATCTTCGGCCTCACGCCGGCGCTGCTCGGAGGACTGGCAGCCGCGCTCGTCGGTGGGATGGTCATCTCGTTCGTGCTTGCCTGGCTTGCCATCAGTGTCCGGGCGGACCAGATCATCAGTGGCACGATCATCAACATCGCGGCTGTCGGACTCACCGGTTACCTCATCTCGCTGCTGTCCAAGTCGTCGCCCGTGGGCGCAGGCAACTTCAAGCCGTTCGTTCCCCCGGCCGGGCTGACCGACCTACCCGTCGTGGGTTGGGTCTTCGCCATGTTCCTGGAGCAGGGTCCCATCACCATGTCCGTCATCGTCATCGTGGTCGTGATGCAGATCCTCCTGTTCCGGTCGCGCTGGGGTCTCCGGACGCGCGCGGTCGGCGAGCATCCCAAGGCCGCCGAGACGGTGGGCATCAGCGTCATCGCGCTGCGGTACCGGAACGTGGTGCTGTCGGGACTGCTCGGTGGGCTGGCCGGCGCGTCGCTGACGATGGAGGCGACGAACTCGTTCCAGAACAACATGACCGCCGGACGAGGGTTCATCGGGCTTGCCGCGATGATCGTCGGGCGCTGGACACCGCTCGGTGCGTTCGGCGCGGCCCTGCTGTTCGCGTCGTCGCAGGCGATCGGCCGCTCCATCTCATTCGCGCCACCGAAGGGGCAACTGGGCGACATCCTGACCTCTGTGCCGCCCCAGTTCTACGACGCGTTGCCGTATCTGGTGACCATCATCGTCCTGGCCGGCCTCATCGGTCGCAGCACGCCACCCGCGGCGGATGGCCAGCCGTACGAGCGGGAGGGGATCCACTGACCTCGCAACGGTCGGACGACCTGCGGCGCGCCCGGGACATCCTGGATCTCCAGGAGGGGATGCGAGCGAGCCCGACGCTCGATGGAGCAGCCATCGTCGCCGCCCTGAGCGCCGCGCGGCGGATCGCGATCGTGGGTGCCTCCCCGGGTAGCACGCGTCCCAGCAATGGCGTCATGCGCACCCTGATGGCAGCCGGCTACGAGTGCGTGCCGGTCAACCCCAACGCGTCCGAGGTGCTGGGCATCGCCAGCTGGTCATCCCTGGAAGCAGCCGTGGCCGCGACCGGTCCGGTCGATATCGTCGATGTCTTTCGCCGGCCCGAACACGCCCCGGCCATCGCGCGCTCCGCGGTCGTGGTGGGTGCGCGAGTGCTGTGGCTCCAGTTGGGCGTGGTCTCGTGGGAAGCGGCCGAGATCGCCGACCGGGGTGGGCTCGACGTGGTCATGGACCGCTGTACCGCGATCGAGCTACGGGGGATCAGCGGACGATGAAGCCCGCCACGATCAGGACGACGCCCACGATGAGCACCGCCACCCACAGGCGGACACGGTCGCGCAAAAGGTCCCGCATCTCGTCGGCGCCCGTGCGTGTCGAGTCGTTGGTCATCCGGCCTCCCCGCCAGTCGTCGTAGCGCCGGAGGTCGGCCTGCGTCGCCTGCAGTGACCGATAATGGGCGAGCGGCTGCCGGACCTGCCAGATGCCGAGGCCCAGCAGGAGCACACCCACGATCCAGAGGACGATGTTGAGCAGCATGGGTCTCGGTCAGGCGAGCCCGAGCAGCTCGCGGAGCAGGGCACCCACGGTCGCCGCGTCAGCCTGGCCCCGGGTCTGCTTCATGACCCGACCCGTCAGGAACCCGATGGCCTGGACCTTGCCCGCTGCCACGTCCGCGACCGCCGAGGGGTTGGCATCGATGACCGCCTGCGCCACCGTGCGTAACGCGCCGGCATCGCTGATGCGCCGGAAGCCCGCTTCGGACACCAGCTCCGCCACCGGTCGTCCACTCGCCGCGTGACTGGCGAACACCTCCTTGGCATTGGTGCCCGACAACTCACCGCCCTCCACCAGGCGCACCAGTGCTCCAAGCTCTCCGGGGTCCACTCGCGCCACTGCTGCGGCGCCACCCTCCCCCTTGGCCAGGCGCAGGTACTCGCCCGTGACCCAGTTGGCGAGCTTGCGAGGCGCCACGGCGCCATCGACCGCGGCCAGGGCGCCCTCGAACACGAGCGCCGCGGCCGGATCCCCGGCGATGACCACGGCATCTGCGGGCAACAGCCCCAGGTCCGTCACGTAGCGCACGCGTCGCGCGGCGGGAAGCTCGGGCATGTCCAGCCGGATCGAGGCCAGCCATGCGGGGTCGACCCGGAGCGGCGGCAGGTCCGGCTCCGGGAAGTATCGATAGTCGTCCGATGATTCCTTGATGCGCATCCGGTAGGTGACGCCGCGATCGTCGTCCCAGCCGCGTGTCTCCTGGATGAGCGCTTCCCCGGCGGCGAGTGCCCCGGTCTGCCGCTCGATCTCGAACCCGATGGCCCGCTCCACGCTCCGGAAGGAGTTCATGTTCTTGACCTCGACCCGAGTCCCGAAGGGTTCCGTGCCCCAGGGCCGCAGCGACACATTCGCCTCCACCCGCATCTGGCCGCTCTCCATGGCCGCATCCGACGCCCCGATGGTGACCAGCAACAGCCGCAGCTCCTCGGCATAGCGGCGCGCCTGCTCGGCCGTCCGCACCACCGGGTCGGTGACGATCTCCATGAGCGCGGTCCCGGAGCGATTGAAGTCGACCAGGCTCACCTGTCGACCGGCGTCGTCGACCCTGTGGATGAGCCGGGCGGTGTCCTCTTCGAGATGGGCACGGGTGATGCTGATGGTCACGGGTCCGACGCTCGTCTCGAAGGTCAGGCTGCCGCCGGCCGCGAGCGGCAGGTCGTACTGGCTGATCTGGTATCCCTTGGGCAGGTCGGGATAGAAGTAGTTCTTGCGGTCCCAACGGGTGACCGCAGGTGTGGTGGCCCCGATGGCGATGCCCGTGGCCAGGACGTGCCGCACGGCCAGACGATTGATGACCGGCAGCACACCGGGCATGGCCAGGCAGACCGGGCAGGTATGGCTATTGGGCGGCGCATCCTGGAAATCGGTTGAACAGCCGCAGAACATCTTGGAGGCCGTCTTCAGTTGGACATGGCACTCGATGCCGATGACCGCCTCATAGCGCGTCGGCGGCCTGGTCACGTTCGGGGCGCTCACCCGCGCGACGCGACGAGACGCTCGATACGCACGAGTGCCTCCTCCAGCTGCTCGTAGCTGGTGGCGAGGCTGGCCCGCACGAAGCCCTCGCCCGAGGGCCCGAATGCGGAGCCGGGCACCACAGCGACCTGGTGCTCGAACAGCAACTGCTCGCTGAACTGGTCGCTCGTGAGGCCGGTGCCGGAGATCCGGGGAAAGGCGTAGAACGCACCGCGCGGCTCCACCGTTGGCAGGTCGATCCGGTTCAGACCGTCCACGAACATCCGCCGGCGCCGGTCGTATTCGCCGACCATGCGCTGGACGTCCTGCTCCGCGACCGTGAGGGCGACCAGGGCGGCATCCTGGGCGGTCGTGGGAGCCGACATGATCTGGTACTGATGGATCTTGAGCAGCCCCTCGATGAGGTCCCTGGGCCCGCAGGCGTAGCCGACCCGCCAGCCGGTCATGGCGTACGCCTTGGAGAAGCCGCCGAGCAGGATGGTCCGCTCCCGCATGCCCGGCAGGGAGCTGAACGCGACATGCTGGTGGTCGCCGTAGACAAGGCGGTCATAGATCTCGTCGCTGATGACGATGAGATCGTGACGGGCGGCGATCTCGGCGATCGCCTTCAGTTGCGCGGGTTCCAGGACGGCGCCTGTGGGGTTGCACGGATAGCCCAGGAAGAGCGCCTTGGTGCGCGGCGTGATGGCGGCTTCCAGCTTCGCGGGATCGAGCGCCCAGCCATCCTCCTGGGTCGTCGGCACCAGCACCGGCACGCCACCCGCGAACGTGATGCCCGGGATATACGCGACATACGAGGGCTCGTGGAGGATGACCTCGTCGCCGGGATCGATGATGGCCGCGAACGAGATGGCCAGCGCCTCCGAGGCGCCGACGGTGACGAGGATCTCGCCGTCGGGGTCGTAGGTCACGCCGTACAAGCGCTCGAGGTTGCGCGACAGCGCCCGGCGCAGCTCGATGGTCCCGTAGTTGCTCGTGTAGTGGGTCCGACCGGAGCGCAGCGAGCGGACGCCCTCCTCGATGATCTGCGGTGGTGTCGTGAAGTCCGGCTCGCCGATGCCCAGGCTGATGACATCGGGCATGGTCGCGATGACATCGAAGAACTTGCGGATACCGCTCGGCGGCACATCCATGACGCGCCGCGACAAGCGCTGCCGAGCAACTGATGCCACTGCCGCGCCTGAGCCGCTCCGAACAGCGCCCGTTGCAGGCGTGGCGGGGACAGGCTCAAGGGTCATGACGGGTGGACTCCCTCCGGTGCGTGGGAGCCGAGTATAGGCGGAGGCCATGGTCGCGCCCGACCCGGGCGTCAGGTCATCGGTCGGTTTTGATCTCCAGCTTCGCCCGCTCCGGTGGCGTGATGTAGTCGATCGCCGCGGTGCACACATGCGGCACCCTGCCGCGCAAGCCCGGCCCCGGACGCTCGCACCCACGCCCGCCAGAGACCGCAACCGCTCCAGTCCGTCGTGGCGACCTGCGCACCTGGAGCAGCAGCTCGCGCCGCCCGCCGGACATGATCTCGTCCATCGTCGAGACTGGCACGTCACAGAGCAACCACGCAGGAGCTGGTCGATCCTGACGTCGGGCGACTGTATCCTCGGATGGCGGCCACGATGGTCGGACTCAGGGGGACGAACATGACACACGCCTCGCCACCACGGATCCTGACCACCACCGTCGGCTCCTACCCGATGCCCGACTGGCTCGTGGCATCACCGTCCGAGCAGGCGCTGGTGGATGCGACCCGCGTGGTCCTCGACATCCAGGAGCAGGCTGGCATCGACGTGGTGTGCGACGGTGAGCTGTATCGATTCGATGTCAACCATCCCGAGACCAACGGGATGATCGAGTACTTCCTGCGGCCGATGTCGGGCGTGCGGGGACAGATCGGGCTGGCGGAGTGGCTCGCCTTCCGGCAAACGCCGGGCATGGCATTCCGGACACGGCCGTCGGCTGTGGTCGAGGGACCCCTGGGTCCCGGCACACTGGACCTGGTGTCGCCTTGTGAGCGGGCAGGGCGTCTGGCGAGCAAGCCCCTGAAGTTCACCCTGACCGGGCCACACATGCTGGCCAAGATGGCGCTGGACTCCCACTATCGGGATCCGGCAGCTCTTGCCATGGCCATCGCGGACGTGCTCGCGGAGCAGGTCGGGCACCTCAGCGCGCCCATCATCCAGCTGGACGAGGCAAACCTCCCGGGCTCGCCCGACGAGTGGCCATGGGCCCTCGACGCCATCAACCGGGTGCTGGACGCCATCACGACCACGCCTGCGGTGCATCTCTGCTTCGGCAACTACGGCGGTCAGTCGATCCAGCGGGGCGACTGGGGGAAGCTGATGCAGTACCTCAACGGACTCCACGCCGATCATGTCGTGATGGAGAACGCCCACCGGGCGCCCGAGGAACTGACCGTCTTCCGGGACCTGCGTCCCGACGTCGGCCTGGGCCTTGGTGTCGTGGACATCAAGCGCACGGAGGTCGAGTCCGCGGAGACGATCGCACGCAGCATCGAGCATGCCGTAGAGGTCCTGGGCGAAGGTCGGGTGCGCTACGTCCATCCCGACTGCGGCTTCTGGATGCTCCAGCGGAGCATCGCAGACGGCAAGATCCGCTCACTCGTCGCGGGCCGTGACCTGTACGAGGGCCGCAACTGACCTTCGTCCGCGTCAGCGGGCCTGTTCACCGCGGCGACAACGTGCGACACTCGGCGTATGGCAGACACGTACGTCGATTCGATGCTCGCGGACAGCGAGAAGATCCAGGCCGAAGCCCGCCAACACTGGATGGCGCTCATCCGCTTTGCGCTACAGCCCATCCTGGTGTTCTGCGCGGCGATCGTCATGTTCGCCATCGGGACCTGGCTCACGCCAAGCGGCACCGGACTCTTCTCGGACATTTTTCGATGGATCGACACGCTGCTTGGGCTGGTCACGGCGGGATTGTTCGTACTGTCAGCTGTGTGGTTCCCCATCCAGGTCTTCCGCTGGCTGAAGCGACGATACCTGGTCACCGACCGTCGAGTCCTGTATGTGGAGGGCGTCCTCCGACGGAACAGCCGGGACGCGCAGCTGCAGATGATCACCGATGTCGGCTTTCGACAGACGTTCCTCGGACGCAAGATGGGGTACGGAGACCTCAACATCGCGACCGCCTCCAACCGCCCGATCGAGTTCCGGGAGATGCGCGACGCGATCGCGTTCAAGAAGGTGATCATGGCCGCCCAGGAGGGCACCATCGTGAAGCGCGCCAATGAGATCACGAGCGCGACGACCGGTGTGCCAAGCGTGGCCGAGGTCGCTCGTGCCATCGATCCTGCGAGCGTTCCCGTGCCCGAGCCGACATGGGACGGGGGCAATGTGCCCCAGATGGCCGAGGACGACCTGCCGCCGGCGGACCCGGCGATCTTCGGGGCCGGGACCGAGGCAACCGCATCCGACGTCGAGCCGGTGGCGGCCGAGCCGGTGGCCGGGGCCGAGGCCGAGCCGGTGGCCGGGGCCGAGGCTGCCGCATCCGACGTCG
>JBBSOS010000011.1:0-17365 GCA_038259505.1 Candidatus Limnocylindrales bacterium
CATTCACGATGAGCAGCCGCGCGGACAGCCTTCGGGCGAGGTCCATGCCTCGCTCGACGGCACCCGATGACGCAGCCGTCAGGTCCGTGGCGAGCACGATGGTGGTCACATCGTGACCGGCCGATGGCTGCGTCACGGTGCGGGTGAGTGCGGGTCCGCCCTGGACGATCCTATCCATCGTCCGATGCTCGCGTCCGGATGCCCGGACGACCACATCCATTCGGCACCTGATGGCGTGCCGTCCGGCAGGGCTCGCGGGTTGGTGCTGCTCGTGCGCCCCCTCCGGGGAGGATGTGGAGATCGTCCACGGGCCCAGGACTCGGTCGCACTGGCGCCCTCGCCCCGCCGACGAGCGCCGACTACGCGGCGCCAACAGCATCGCCCGGGGTTCGTGCGAGGCCCTTTGAGACCAGGTCGCGGACATCACAACTGACGAGTTGGCCTCCGGCGCGATCGGCCCCAGCGACATACGCGGCGTCGTAGACCGAGATCCCATGCGCTACCGCGACTTCGACCGCGCCCGACAGGAGCGCTGCGTCTGCCCTGACCACACCGCCGTCATCCGCGACCGCAGCCACACGCGCCCGCAACCTGATGTCTGCCATCGAGTCGTGCCACGCACGAAGAGCGACGTTGCCGACTTCGTAATACACCAGGTCCAGGGTGCTCAGTGGCTCCGTGCCAGCCAGGAGGAGGATCGAGTCCCGATGATGCGCATCATCGGGGTCCTCGCTGGCCAGGAACACGCTGGCGTCCACGAACCATTGCGTCACGGACGTGGGCGACCGGCCTTGACCCGCTCGGCGACCGCGCCACCGTGACCCTGACGAGGGCCCTGATGGTCGATCTCCGCCATGCGGCGCGCGCGCTGAGCACTGCGGGCGCGCATCGAGCCCTCCGCGAGTTCGCGCAGCAGGCCGCTGCGTGTGAGTCCCCGACGAGCAGCCTCCGAGTCGATCGCGCGCAACACGTCGTCAGGAAGGGACACCATGACCTTCGCCATACGCGGAGTATACCCGGTATTGCCAGTCGGGACGCCGAGCACTCCCGGGCTGGCCCACCCAGCCGGGTTCCTGGCCTCGCTGGACACAGATGTGTGACGGACGCGCCGGACGAGTACAGGCCTATTGACCTGTGTGCGTGCGGTGCTATCATCGGCTCGTCCCCCGGGTCCATTCCCAAGCCGTGATCTACCGGCTCGGTCCGCAGGACACCCCAGCACGTGACCCCCGGATGCCGTGGTGCATCGGCGAGTACGGCCGTGCCCCCTCCATCCGGACGCTGTCGTCGTCGAACCCGGATCCCATCGAGGACCACCCTGGTGCCCATGAATGTCAATGAGCTGAAGAGCAAGAATATCCGCGAGCTGGTCCAGATCGGTGGCGACATGGAAGTCGCCGGCGCCGGTGACATGGGCAGGGACGCGCTCGTCGAGCGCATCCTCCAGCGGCAGGTCGAGCGCGGCGGCCAGCAGTTCGCTGCGGGCGTCCTCGACGTGGTCGAGGATGGCTTCGGCTTCATGCGGCGGCGGGGCCTCATGCCCAGTCCCGATGACATCTACGTCAGTTCCAGCCAGGTCCGCCGCTTCGGCCTGCGGGCCGGCGATCGCGTCTCAGGGGTCGGTCGGGCGCCCAAAGAGGGTGAGAAGTACTGGGGCCTGCTGCGGGTCGAGTCGGTCAACGGCGTCGATCCCGAGACCGCCAAGCGCCGTCCCCATTTCGACGCCCTGACGCCCATCCATCCCATCGAGCTCATCAATCTCGAGTCGGATCCCAAGAGCCTGAGCCAGCGACTGGTCAACCTGGTCAACCCCATCGGCAAGGGCCAGCGCGCACTCATCGTCAGCCCGCCCAAGGCCGGCAAGACGATGCTGCTCAAGAGCATCGCCAACGGCATCACCACGAACTACCCGGACATCCTGCTCATGGTCGCGCTCATCGGCGAACGACCGGAGGAGGTCACCGACATGCGTCGGTCGGTCAAGGGCGAGGTCATCAGCTCCACGTTCGATGAGCCGACCGAGAACCACACGCGCGTCGCGGAGATGGCCCTCGAGATCGCCAAGCGGCAGGTCGAGTCCGGTCGGGATGTGGTGATCCTGCTCGACTCCATCACGCGGCTGTCGCGTGCCTACAACCTGGCACTGCCGTCCTCGGGCAGGACGCTGACCGGTGGTATCGATCCCATCGCGCTGTACCCCCCGAAGCGCTTCTTCGGTGCCGCCCGGAAGCTCGAGGAAGCGGGTTCGCTGACCATCATCGCGACCTGTCTCGTGGACACCGGGTCGCGCATGGACGATGTCATCTACGAGGAGTTCAAGGGCACCGGCAACTCCGAGCTGATCCTTGATCGCAAGCTCGCCGAGAAGCGCATCTTTCCGGCCATCGACATCCAGCGCTCGGGCACCCGGCGTGAGGAGCTGCTTCTCGATGAGCCGACGCTCAAGATGGTCTGGACGATGCGTCGCATGATCGGTGCTGTGGGCACCAATGAAGGTATCGAGCTGCTGCTCAACCGGCTCGCCAAGACCGAGTCGAATGCCCAGTTCCTGGCCGGCCTGACCAGGCAGGCGGTCGAATCCTGACGCTGTGCCCGATCGCGGTCCGTGGACGCGGGCCGATGTCCCTCGCGAGCCCCGGTTCCTGACGCCGTGTTCCTCGACCGCGTCTCGCTGACCCTGGTCGCCGGCAATGGTGGCGACGGTTCCGCCAGCTTCCGGCGTGAGGCGCATGTCCCCCAGGGCGGTCCGGATGGCGGTGACGGGGGACGTGGCGGATCGATCTACCTGCTGGTGGATGTCGGACAGACCACGTTCGGCGACTACCGGTTCAAGCATCACTTCAAGGCTCCAAGCGGCACGGCCGGCTCGGGCTCGCGGCGGCACGGCAAGGCGGGCCCGGATCTCGACCTGACCATCCCACCCGGGACCGTGGTGCTCGATGGCTCGACCGGCGACCTGGTCGCGGATCTCGTGGCGCCGGGCCAGCGACTGCTGGCGGCGCGGTCGGGCCGCGGTGGACTCGGCAACACCCATTTCGCGACGGCGACACACCAGGCTCCGAAGCACGCCCAGAAGGGCGAGCCGGGCGAGACCCGGACACTCGTCCTGGAACTTCGGCTCATCGCCGATGTCGGTCTGGTCGGGCTGCCCAACGCGGGCAAGAGCACGCTGCTGGCGGCCCTGACGGCGGCCACACCCCGGATCGCGGACTATCCGTTCACGACGCTCGAACCGAACCTGGGCGTGCTCGACCTGGAGATGCTCGACCCGTCGGACCACCGCCGGGTGACCATCGCCGACCTGCCAGGCCTCATCGAGGGCGCCTCCGATGGCGCTGGACTGGGCCATGCATTCCTGCGTCATGTGGAACGGACCCGGGTGCTGGTCCATGTCGTGGACCTGGCGGCCGCCAACCCGGAGCGTGACTTCGGCATCATCCGCGATGAGCTGGAGGCGCGTGACCCGGGACTCCTGGACAAGACCACGCTCGTGGTGGCCAACAAGCTCGACCTGCCGGGCGCTGCCGAGACACTGGACGACTTCGTCCGCGCGCGGCGAGCTGACGGCCTCGATGTCGTCGGGGTGTCAGCACAGCAGGGTCTCGGCATCGAGGAGCTGCTGGCCACGCTTGCCCGACTGTTGCCGGATGCCGATGCCCTGTCACGCCCGGGCGAGCCCGCTGGCGTCGTCGTCCACCGACCGGAAGGTGCCCAGTCGTCCTTCAGCGTCGACCGCGACACCGACAACGTGCTCCGGGTCCGGGGGAGGCGTATCGAACGGCTCGTCGCCCAGACGGACTTCGAGAACGAGGAGTCGGCCCAGCGGTTCCAGCGCGAGCTGGCCAGGGTGGGCATCGAACGAGCGCTCGTCCGGGCGGGTGTCCTGCCGGGACACACCGTTCGCATCGGACCGCACGAGCTCGAGTGGGGCGGCGATACGTGGGGCTGAGGGAGGCCCATCCGGCGACACCCGGGACGTCATCCGGCGCATGGTCCGCGGAGTTACCCGGGGGTTCGCCCGGCGCGCGCCCGTGGGGCATCCTGGGGGGCACGTTCGATCCCATCCACTGTGGGCATCTCGCGGTCGCCGAGCAGACCCGACAGACCCTCGACCTCGCTGGGGTCCTGTTCATCCCCGCCGCCCGATCGCCCATGAAGTCGGGCCGTCCGGTCAGCCCCGGCCTGCTCCGGATCGCGATGGTGGAGCTCGCCATCGCGGACAATGAGGCGTTCCGGGTGAGCCGGATGGAGATCGACCGACCAGCCCCCAGCTACACTGTGGATACCCTCGAGACGCTGCATGCCCAGGGTGCGATCGCGGGACGCGGACGACCGGATCCCCTGCTCATCCTGTCTGCTGAGACGCTGCCCGGCCTGCTCGAGTGGCGCGATCCCGGGCGGCTGTTGGACCTGTGTCGGATCGCGGTGGTGCCGCGGCGGGGCTATCCGTCCCTGGATGCCGCGTGGATCGCGGACCGATTCGCGGAGCGCCACGACCGCTTCGTGCTGCTCGATGGGCCCGATCTTGGGCACTCGGCTTCGGACATCCGCGACCGGGTCGCGCGCGGCCGCTCGATCCGGTACCTGGTGCCCGATCCGGTCGCGCGCCTGATCGCGGAACGCGGACGGTATGGCCCGACCAACGCCGAGGATGGATCGACTGGCACGACCGCACCCGATGAAGGACGATGACCCCGTGACCGATGAGCAGCAGGCGCCCGACACCGACAGCGACACCGACACCGTGACGCCATCCGAAGTGGCGACGCCCACGCTGCCCGTCACCCGCGCGGCATCCGATTCCCCGGCCGCATCCGATTCCCCGGCCGCATCCGATAGCCCGGCCGCGGCCACCCTGAAGCGAGGCGGTCTGCCGGCACGCGAGGGTCGACCCCGTCGCGGCCGAGATCCGATCGGCCCCGCCCCATCGAACACCGACCGGGTGCCCGAAGTGGACCCGGAAGCGCTTGCCCTCGCCCATCGCATCGTGGACCTGGCGGTCGACAAGAAGGCATCCGATGTGGTGCTCATCGACATCCATGCCCTGACCAGCATCTCGGACTACCTCGTCATCTGCTCCGGAGGCTCGGAGCGTCAGCTTGGCGGCATCACGGGCGGCATCATCGAGGCACTCAAGGATGAGGGTGTGCTGCCGTACGGCCGGGAGGGCGGCGCTCAGGCGCACTGGGCGCTCATCGACTACGGATCGGTCGTGGTCCATGTGATGGCCACTCCCGAGCGTGAGTTCTACCAGCTCGAGAAGCTCTGGTCCGACGCGCCGCTCCTGCTCCACATCCAGTAGCGGCATCCGGGGGATGGGGGAGGGTACCAGCGGCCCATAGGGGCTCGTGCGACACGCAGCCTAGCATCCGCTTCCCTTCGATCGGATGCACCGGTCGTGCCCAGAGGAACCTCGCCTGCCATGTCCTGGCTTCGGGATGCGTGCCCGCAGTGCAGCCTTGCGCTCATCGACTCGCGGTTCGATACCACATTCCGGCTGCCGGACGGTGAGGAGCGACTCCGTTTTGATATCCCGGCGTCGCTCTGCACGCGCTGCCATCAGCTGTATCTGGACCCTGACCTCATCGACCTGTTGGACATCCCGGACGGCCGGTGCGTGTTCGCTATCGAGTCGGACCGCGAGGTGCGCGAGCGCGTGGCGCACGCCCCGGGCAGCCTGTTCGACTGACTCTTACGCGCTCGACCGGACGCGGCTGGCGTGATCCGCGATCCAGGCCTGCAGCCCCAGGGCATCGATCGTGTCGTCGATGGGCACGACCCCGCCGGTGAGGCTGATGCCCTTGCTTCGCAGGTCCAGCCCGACGACATCGCCGAGTGCCGCGTCAAGGGCGGTCGCGGTCCACGTGGATGCCTGCTCGGCCAGCTTCTGGGCGCGGAATGGCGGGAGGCGCATCCGACGCACGAGTTCGGGGGGCCGGGTCCCGGCATCCAGGTGCTCGCGGACGATGATCAGGTCGCGCAGTCGCCGGTGCAGCTGACCGACCAACACCGGCATCGGGGTGCCCGCGGCCAGCAGGCGCTCGGCGATGCCGGAGGCCACGGCCTGCTGCCGCGCCGCGACCGCGTCGAGGAACGCCCACATGGATCCCGGGATGGCGTCGGGTACCAACGCTTCCACGTCTTCCTTGCTGATCTCTGCATCGGGCCGGTAGAGCGCGAGCTTCTCCAGCTCTCCGTTGGCAAGCTCCGAGCGTCGGCGTCGGTCGACATCGCCCTCCCGAACGTAGGCTCCGACACGCTGGGCGAGCGTCTGCGCAGCGCCCGGACCGAGCCGCACACCGAGCTCCCGGGCGCGCACACCCAGCCATTGCTCCATCTTGTCGCGCGTCAGTGCGGGCAGCTCCCGGACCAGGCCGCCTGCAGCGGCCACCGCATCCCGCAGGATGCCCGACGCTGCCGGGCCCTTGGCATCCTGCCCGATGAGGTCCGCGAAACACAACCCGTTGCCGGGCGCCACGGCTTGGAGGAGTCCGATGGTGCGGTCCCGCGCCGCTGACTCCCGCAGCAGTCCGCCCGGCTGGCGGACGACGACGAGGGTGCCCCCGCCGAACATGGTCGGAGTGGCGATGCGAAGCCCGACCTCGTCGAGCAGGCGCGCACGGCGCTTGCCGCTCGACCCGGTCTCGGACTCGCCGGCCTCGTCGTCCATGGAGGTCCGCCAGGTCTCGAGCGCGACGCCGTCGTCGCCTGCCCAGGTGTGCGCCAGGTCACGAGCCGCCCGGTCGATGCTCCACGCATCGTCACCCCACAGGTAGGCGACCGGGTTCATGCGCTGCTCCGCGCGGCGGCTGCGTCGGATGCCGCAGCCGCGTCGACGGCCGCGCCATATGCCGCAGACCCGAGAGCCGCGGCTGCCCATCTATGACGTCGTACGTCGACCGGTTCGACGCCCGCCAGGGTGCAGATCTCGGTCTCCAGCCGTGCCGCGTTCGCACGTGCGAGCGCCAGTTGTGGCGCGAGCTCCGGGTGCCGTCGCAGCCAGCGACCGAAACGGCCGTCGAGCGTCACGACATGTTGCTGGGCGCGCTTGTCAGCGTAGGCCACGACGCGTTGCTCGAGGGTCGTGGCGGCCACCCAGTCGGGATATGCGACGGCGGTCAATCGGTCGACCGGATGGCTGTCGACGGCGGGCGCGAGCTCAGGGTATCCCCGGTCCATCAGCCAGCGTGCCCCCGCATGGCCATGGCCCAGGTCGCGCAACGGGTCCCCGTTCGGCAGTGCCTTGTCCAGGTCATGCAGCAGTGCCGCGGCCTCCACCAGCTCCCGATCGACCCGGTGGCCCGCGCGAAGCATCCCGGTGACCAGGAAGGAGGCGACGTCCGCCACGGCCGACGCGTGCCGATACAGCCGTACGTTGGGGGTCAGGGTCAGGAAGAGTGCGGCCGCGGCCGCGTTGGAGGGCACCATCGTCAGCCAGATCGTAGCAAGCCCCGGGCAGGATGCCCTCGACCGCCATCGCGTGGTGCGACACGGGGAGTGGCGCCGAGGGCGGCGGTATCGGTCGTCCGGTGGATGGGTGACGTGGCGGAGGCGGTGGTAGGCGGCCAAGCCCGGCGGCAGAGAGCGGGATGGCGCAGAGGAAGGGGCTCGTCAGGATGCTGGTCCCGGGATATGCGGCCGCGATCGCCGTGGCCGCGACGGTCGCCCGGCTGCTCGCGCCGATGGGCCGCCCACCCGTGGTGGACGTGCGCAGGTCATGGCCGTCCGTGCTCACCACCAGGTCGCCGTCGAGATCGGTGCGCAGGACCCTGGCACCCGATGCCTCAAGACGCTCGACGGTCTCCGGAGCCGGGTGTCCGTAGGGGTTGCCGGTCCCGGCGCTGATCATCGCGATGCGCGGCCGGAGGGCGTCGAGCCACGCCTGCGAGGTCGCTGTGCGGCTGCCGTGATGCGCGACCTTGAGCACATCGAGTCGGGCATCCGCAGGACCCCCGATGCCGCCGGAGAGGAGCCTCGGGTCGACGTCGTCCTCGATGTCACCCGTCAACAGCATGCGCCGCTCGCCATACCGGATGTCGAGCACGACCGACGTGTCATTCACCGCACGACCCACCGACGGCGACCGGACTGGCACCTCGGCAGCGACGGGCCAGCGGACGACCACCGGGACGCGGTCGACCGACAGGCGATCCCCGGCCGACAGCCGACGGGTGCTGAAACCGGTGGCTCGCAGCCACGACCGGAAGGCGACGTCGCCGGGCCCCGCGCCCAGCATCCCGTTCTCGGCGATGGCGCCGACCCGATAACGCGAGAGGAGCATCGCCAGACCCGCCACGTGGTCCTCATGGGGGTGGGTCAGGATGACGAGATCGATGCGTCGGTCCCATGCCGGGACGTGTCGGTCCAGGACGGTCAGGAGGCGGTCGGGGTCGGGCCCGCTGTCGAGCAGCATCCGGCCACCGCGCGGACCCTCCACCAGGATCGAATCGCCCTGCCCCACATCGAGTACGGTCACGGCCAGCCGACCCGGTCCGGACCCCGGCCACAGCACCAACCCCATGCCCGCGACCGCAGCGACCGCCGCCAGCCCGACTGCCAGGACACGGGACGGCCTCCGGGGTGCCCGGATCGTCCGTGGCGGCGGTCGCGTGCTCACTGGTGTGCCTGGTTGCCGTTTCAGCGGGAGCGCTTCCGGACCTGCACGCGAGGCGACTGCGCCGATCGCGACGGTCGTGCAGACGGCCAGGAGCAGTGCCATCGTTGGCGGCAGCTCCAGGCTCGCCATCGGTACCCGGGCGAAGGTCCCGGCGACGGTGACCATCGATCCCAGCACCAGCCAGCCGAGCGTTGCGAATGGCGCCCCGAAGACGAACGGCACGCCGGCGCCGACCAGGAAGCCTGCGACCAGCGCGATCGTGCCGACCAGCATCGCGGGTGCGACGAGGGGCGCCATGACCAGGTTCGCGACGGGAGCGATGAGTGACAGGCGTCCGAAATGGAACAGGACGAGCGGCAGCGTGGCAGCCTGTGCGGCCAGCGAGACGCCCATGGACTCTGCCAGCCAGCGCCGACCCCGGCCGGGATCGGGACCACGGAGTCGATGGGTCAGGCGTGAGCCCCAGGCGAGCAGCCCCGCGGTCGCGCTGACCGACAGTTGGAAGCCAACATCCCCGACAATGGCCGGGTCGATCAGCAGCAGCGACCAGACGGCCAGCCCCAGTGCCGCTGCAGCCGTGCCGGGTCGTCCCGCCTCACGCGCCACGAGCGCCACGCCCCCCATGAGCGCGGCCCGGACCACGCTCGCGCCGCCGCCCGCGAGGAGCGTGAAGCCGCACAGTGCGACCACGATGGCCAGCGTCCTCGACCTGCGTGACAGGCCCATGGCCCGCAGCAGCCCGCCGATGACGGCACCGACAAGGCAGATGTTCCAGCCACTGATGGCCACCACATGACTCAGGCCGGTCGTCTTGAAATCGTCGGTGACATCGCGCGAGACGCGATCCTGGCGACCGATCAGGATCCCGGACGCCAGTCCGGCCATCGGCTCGGGCAGCACGCGGGCGAGGGCCGCATCCGTGGCACCCCGGATCCGCTCCACGAGCCCGAACGGGTCACCGGACGGCGGCAGCACGCTGAGCGACCTGATCCTGACGGTCGCCGCCACATCGATGCTCTCGAGGTAGTCGGCGAATGTGCTGCCATCCCGGTGCACCGGCTCCAGGGTCCCCGTGAACGTGATGCGGTCGGTCGGCAGGAGCGCCGGGTATCGTGGCAGCCACGCGTAGACGCGCCACGGTCCCCGAGGACCGGACGCTGACCCGGCCATCGCATCCGCGACGATCACCGCCCGTTGCTGGGCATCCGCCGTCGACCCGAGCGACTGGACCTGCGCCGACCACTGCCCATCGGTGGGCACCCCGGGCGGCGGAACGATGACAGGCGCCGTCAGGTTGGCAAGCACCAGCCGCAGGCCGATACTTGCGATACCAACGGCCAGCGCCGCCGCGCGAGGTCGCCGTCGAGCGACCAGCATGATCGCGACCAGGCCCATCGCCAGCGCAACGGCAGCGACGACCGCGCGGGCGGTGGGGCTGACGACCTGTGTCGCCGCGCATGCCGCTGCCAGGGCTCCGATCGCGATCCAGGCACCCCGGGGCATGGCTCGATGCACCGGCACCGATCAGCGGCCGACCGTGATGAGGCCCTTGAGCTTCTGGAAGACCGCTTCTCCGACCACTCCCCGGCTACGGAGCTCGTCGATGGTCGAGAACGGGGATGCCTGACGGGCCGCGACGATCTTGGCGATGGTGGCGGGTCCGACGCCCGGAAGGGTGTCGAGCTCGGTCTCGGTCGCCCGGTTGAGGTCGAGCTGGCCCGGTGTCCTCGCGCCGGCCGACTCCCCATCGGAGGAGCCAGCGACCGCGTCAGCGGCGGCCGGCCCACCCTGGCCGATGACCGGCACCACCACCTTGAGGCCGTCGGTGACGATGGCCGCGAGATTCAGCTCCTGGGCCGTTCGGGTCAGGTCCACGCCGGGCGCGAAGCCACCCGCCTTGGCCAGCGCATCACCCACGCGCGATCCGGCCGCCACATGGACGAGACCAGGATGTGCCACGGCGCCCTCGACATCCACGACCAGGTCCACCGGTGTCTCGACCCCTGCGCTGTCCACGAACGGATCGGACGCCGCGCTCACCGTGCCTGCGGCGGCCGCGAGATCGACGGTGCCGGACTCGAGGACGACACTTCCGGTACCGGGCATCAGGGCGAGGAATACGGCGCCGCCCGTGAGCGCGGCAGCGATGACGCCGCCGACCATCCAGGCGACCAGGCGAGGCGTCACGGCCACCGTACGCGGAGCCACGGTGGGTGCCGTGCCTGCCACAGGCGCTGTCGGGCCAGCGGCGGGTGCGCCGAGGGTGTGCCAGTCAGGCGCGAATGGTTCCATGGGTCCTCCATCCGGCGGGTGGAGGCGGGTCCGTATGGTTCGGCGTGGGTGTCTGGTTGCTGGCGGGCTGTCCGGCGGGCCGGCCGTGGCGGGATCGGCGGGATCGGCGGTCCGGTGTCGAACGGGAAGACCGCCGCACCGGTGATCCATGAACATCAGCGACCATGGACCGCCTGATCGATCGCGATCTGTGGGGAGCCTACAGAACGGTCCTTACCACCGGCTTATTGCGCACCAGGTTTCTCGCCGCGTCGCTCGGAACAGGCGGATGCGATAGCCGGGGCGTGTCCCTGTGGCACGTAGTCCTCCTTGGTCGGTGGCGAGCCGTCGCACAGCCGATAGAACCGTCTGCCCGCAGCGGGAGACTCCACGCGCCCCTCCTGTGACCGCCGATGCTACGTCCTCGTGGCGCCGTCACACCCGAGCGTGCGCGATCACGCACAGGTGTCCAGCCGCACCGGAACCGGGTGTCGGCAGCATGACGCCCGTCGTATGTCCTGCAAGCGGACTTCCTGACGGATCGGATTCCGCGCGATAAGCGCAGGGGCGTATGTAAGCCTTCGATAAGGAAGGCTTCGTAGGATCGCAGGTGACCGGCGATCGACCGACGTGCCCCGGGACGTCGCCCAGGTCGATGTGCTGCCGGACGGGGGTGCGCCTTCGTCCGGCAGTGGCATCAGCGGACGCTCATGACCAGACCGCCCGGCTCGGCGCCTTCCGGCCCACGCCCCGGCTCGGCGCCTTCCGGCCCACGCCCCAGCTCGGCGCCTTCCGGCCTGCGTCGGGCTCCCGTCAGCCTGGAGCGGCGACGATGGCCTCGAGTCGGGGGCGCACCTCGGTCGCGAGGCGCGTCATGGTCTCTTCGTCGTACGGCGCGGGGAAGCCCGCGATGAGGTGTCGATATCCCAACTCGACGAGCGGCGTCAGCGATGCGACGATGTCGTCAGGCGTGCCCACCGGTTGGTCGGTCCACGGTGCCGCGTTCCCGTTGGTCCGGAAGAGCCGGTCGCGTACCTCGATCGCCTCCGCGCGAGTATCCCGGATGACCGGAACACCGATGCCGACCGTCCGCTGGATCTCGCGCTCGTCGCGTCCGATGGCTTCGCAATGGGCGACCAGCGCCGCATCGCTCTCCGCCACCGCTTCGACGGTGCCGCCCAGGTTGCACGCATCCGCATGCTTGGCGACCAGCTTGAGCGTGACCTTGCGGCCGGACCCGCCGATGAGGATCGGCAGGTGGTCCTGGATGGGTGCCGGGTCATTGCGGACCGCCGAGGTGCGGTACTTCCCCTCGGTGATCGATGGCTCGGAACCGTCCAGCATCCCCCGCATGATGGGCAGGGCCTGCGAGAGCCACCGCAGTCGCTCCGGCGCACCATCCCCGAACGGGATGCCGAAACCGGCGTGTTCGGTCTCGAACCATGCCGCGCCGATGCCCAGGACGGCCCGGCCGGCGCTGATGTGGTCGATGGTGGTCACCATCTTGGCCGCGAGCGCCGGGTCGCGGAACGTGTTGGCCCCGACCATCAGGCCGATGGTCCCTCGATCGGTGGTCGCGGCAAGTGCGCTGATCGCCGCGTATGCCTCGAAGATGGGTCCTTGCCACGACCCGACGATGGGGTAGAGATGGTCCCAGGTCCACAGCGAGTCATATCCCAGCCTGTCGGCCCGCTGCCCGGCTGCGAGCCAGCTCGGCCAGTCGGTGTACTGGTTCCAGCAGTTTGCGCCCAGACGGATGGGCGCGGACATGTCGGGCATCGGTGCCTCCGGGGTCGTGCTGCGGCGGTCGGCGTGGTCCCGCCAAGGCTAGTCCGATCCTGCCCTTCGCGGTACGGCCCGGGCGCTCATCGGACCGACCCGCAGGCTGCACCCGCACGACCCGGAGTCTGGACGCGTCAGACCCGGAGCCAGCCTCGCGGAGGGGTATCCTCCAGGTCGCGGCTGTCCACACCCATGATGTTCGCGAACGCTCCCAGCGCCACGAGGATCACGATGACCCCGATCGGCAACAGGCCTTCCACAGTGCCCTCCATTCGTGAGATCGCCCTGTGTAACTTCACAGAGGCCTTGGTATGGTTACCGTCGATGGCCGGATGATAGGCCAGGACCCGTAACCTGTCAAACGCATGGAAATGGTTACAATCACCCAACTCTCGGAAGATCGAATGATCGAACCCGTCATGGCCGAAGGTCTGCCTGCGCCAGTGGTCCACCATGCCCCGCATGGTCACCAGGCTTCGTTGAAGGACGGGCTCGGGTTCGTGAATACCCTGGAGTTCGCCCGGGGCAGGGTCGTCGAGCATCTTGAGACGGCCACTGCGGCACTCGCCTGGTTCCACGAGCATGCCCTGCTGCACGCCGAGACGCTCGAGACGGAGTCGCGCCGATTCGAGGCAGACGGGGTGGCCGCGGAGCGGACGCTCAGGCGCGTCCATCGGGTGCGCGCTGCCATACGCGAATTGCTCGTTGCCACGGTCGAGGGCCGTCCTCCCGGTGGTCGGCAACTGGCCGACATGAACCGGGCGCTCCGGTTCCATTACGTCACGTACCTTGTGCCCGCTCCCGATGGCGTGTCGCTCGATCACAAGCACGAGGGTGACCCCGTGGAAGGTGCACTCGCGCGTCTCGCGGAATCGATCGCCCGCGAACTGACCCAGGGTCGTCCGGAACGCCTGCGGGTGTGCGAGAACGAGGAGTGCCGCTGGATCTACCTGGACACGTCGCATTCCGGCCGGCGCAAGTGGTGTGACATGCGCACCTGTGGCAACCGGGTCAAGGTCGCCCGCCACCGGCAGCGGCGCCGCGAGGAAGGGCCACCGCTCGCGACTGGCGAGGCCCCCGACAACCCCCCGACTGAGGAGCCCCCGACTGACCGGCCCTCCGCTGACGGGCCCTCGACCAACGAACGCCCTGCCCACGCTCGATCCGTGGCTGCTGGCGCCTCCACCGGATGACTCGGGGATCCGACTCCGGGACCAGCTTCGAGGTGACCATCGAGACGGTCGACAACCGGACCTTCGCGAGTGTCATCGACTGGCCCGGCTGGAGTCGATCGGGGCGGCGCGAGCCCAAGGCCGTCGACGCGCTCGTGGCGCAGGCTCCGCGCTATGCGCTGGTGGCCCGGCGCGCCGGGTTCGAGTTCCCGGGTCGCATGACCCCGGACGACCTGCATGTCGTGGAGCGCGTGGCCGGTGATGGCAGTACCTCGTTCGGGGTACCCGGCAAGGTGACCGCGCTCGATCTTCGGCCCGCCACGTCGGCCCACGCTGGCCGTCTGGCCGACCTGCTCCGGGCCGCCTGGGAGGTGCTTGCCGAGGTTGCCGCGGGCGCACCCGAGCACCTGCGCAAGGGTCCCCGTGGCGGCGGTTGTGCCCGGGACGAGGTCGTGCGGCACGTCGAGGAGTCGGAGCGGTCGTACGCCAGGTCGATCGGGTTGCGGCCGGCCCGCGACGCGTCCATCGAGGAGGTCCGCGCCGAGGTGCTCGAGGTGCTCCGGCTGGGCACCGATGGCGCGCCGTTGCCCGGCGGTACGTGGCCCCTGCGCTATGCCGCCCGGCGGTTCACCTGGCACGTCCTGGACCACGCCTGGGAGATCGAGGACAAGAGCGAACCCGACGGATCGACTACCGGATGACGATATTGACCAGGCGGCCGCCCACGTGGACGATCTTGACCACGGTGTGGCCATCGAGATTCGCCTGCACCTTGGGTCGGTCGAGCACCAGCCGCTCGACCTCAGCCTGATCAAGACCGGGTGCCATCGGCACCAGGTCGCGCAGCTTGCCATTCACCTGGACCGGCAGCTCCATGCTGTCCGCGACGACGAGGTCGGCATCGAAGGCCGGCCAGGCCTCGGTATGGATCGAGCGCGCCATGACCCCCGCGGCCTCGAGCCGTCGGGACCATAGCTCCTCCGCGATGTGGGGCGCGATGGGTGCCAGCATCAGCAGCAGCAGCTCGATCGCCTCGTCCCAGCTGGCCGTGCCGGCAACGGGCGTGCCACGATGGCGCATGAGGGAGTTGGTGAGCTCCATCAGCTTGGCCACCATCGTGTTCCAGCGGAACCCCGCGTGATCCTCGGTGACGCCCTGGAGCGCCCGATGCGCGGCCACCCGAAGTGCGCGTTCAGCGTCCAGCGTGGACCCCATCGGAGCGCCGCCACCCGTTCCCGCCTCCACACCGTGGGGATCGAGCGTGACCGTCCACACCCGACGCAGGAACCGGTGGACGCCCTCGATGCCCGACGGGCTCCAGGGACCTCCCTGGTCCCAGGGTCCCATGAACATCAGGAACAGCCGGACCGAATCGGCGCCGTACCGTGACACCAGCTCATCGGGATCCTGGACGTTGCCGCGGCTCTTGCTCATCCGCTCCCCGTCGCTGCCCAGGATCTGGCCCTGGTTGAACAGGCGGCGGAACGGCTCTCGCTCCCTGACCACGCCCAGGTCGGCCAGCGCCTTGCACAGGAACCGGCTGTACAGCAGATGCATCACGGCATGCTCTGCGCCACCGGTGTATTGGTCGACCGGACACCAGGCCGTATCCAGCTCGGGATCGATGGCTGCCTCGTTGGCGTGGGGTGCCAGGTAGCGCCACCAATACCACGAGGAATCCACGAACGTATCCATGGTGTCCGTCTCGCGACGCGCGGGACCGCCACAACTGGGACATGTGGTTCGCAGGAACGACTCGGTGTGCTCGAGTGGGTTGCCGCCCTCCGGGCGGTACTGGAAGTCCTCCGGCAGGAGCACCGGCAGCTGATCCTCCGGGATGGCCACGATGCCGCAACTGCCAGCGCAGTAGACGACCGGGATGGGCGTGCCCCACGCCCGCTGGCGGCTGACGAGCCAGTCGCGGATCCGATACGTCACGCTGGACGCTCCCTGGTCGCGAGCCACCAGGTCGGCCACGATCCTCGCCGATCCCTCGGGCACTGGCAGTCCCGTGTATGGACCGCTGCCGACGAGTCGGTCCGTCGTCGCCTTGGACACATACGCTGCAGCGAGGGGTGCGTCGTCGGCATCGTCGGGCGCGGCGATGACCCGCCGGGTGGGCAGGCCGAACCGCTTCGCGAACGCGAAGTCGCGCTCGTCGTGCGCGGGCACGGCCATGATGGCGCCGGTGCCGTAGCCGGACAGCACGTAGTCGGCGATCCAGATGGGGATGCGCTCGCCGTTGACCGGGTTGATGGCCTCCGCGCCGATGGGCACGCCGGTCTTCTCGTGGCCCGTGTCGAGCCGCTCGATCTCGGTCCGGCGACGCGTCTGCGTGACGTACGCCTCGACCTCGCTCGACCGGTCGGGTGCGGTCAAGGTCGCGACCAGGGGGTGCTCTGGGGCCAGGACCATGAACGTGGCGCCGAACAGGGTGTCCGGGCGCGTCGTGAACACCGTCAGCGTCGCGCCGCCCGGGTGGTGGGCGCCAGGAGCCGTAGTGAACCGGACCTCGGCGCCCTCCGAGCGGCCGATCCAGTTGGTCTGCATGGCACGGACCGGCTCGGGCCAATCGAGGCCATCGAAGTCGAGCAACTCGTCCGCGTACCTGGTGATCCGGAAGAACCATTGCTCGAGGTCGCGCTTGACCACCTGGGTGCCGCAGCGCCAGCAGACCCGGTCAGGACCCTCGACCTGCTCGCGAGCCAGGACCACCAGGTCCCTGGGGCACCAGTCGACGGCGGCCATCCGGCGATACGCCAGACCGGCCTCGAGCAGCCGCAGGAAGATCCACTGGTTCCAGCGGTAGTACTCGGGCAGGCAGGTGATGACCTCGCTGTCCCAGTCGAAGGTGGCGCCCATGCTGCGCAACTGCGTCCGCATGCGTTCGATGTTGCGCATCGTCCACTCCGCGGGGTGGACGCCGCTGTTGATGGCCGCGTTCTCGGCCGGCAGGCCGAAGGCATCGAAGCCGATGGGGAAGAAGACGTTGTCCCCATTCATGCGCCGGAACCGCGCGATGGCATCGGTCGGCGTCTTGATGTACCAGTGGCCGATGTGCAGGTCACCCGACGGGTACGGGTACATCGTCAGCAGATAGAACCGTCGGCGGGCGTCATCCTCGAGGTCCGTGTGGTAGAGCCGGGCGTCCGCCCAGCGCTGCTGCCACATCGGTTCGATGACCGTCGGTTCGTACCGCGGCACCCGCTCATGATCGGGTGCGACGTGCGGCGTAGTGGGGATGTCGGTCATGGCACTGCTCTCGGTTGGACGGGGCGAGGTGGACGGGCGGGTCGCGTGCGGGGTCGCGCGGCGTCAGGCGCCGGCGCCCTCGAGAAGCTCGAGCACCAGGTGATCCGTCAACGATGCCATGGGACGCATATGGTACCGAATGAGCGATGCGACCCGAGCCCGGAACGGGATCGACCGGTCCACGGCGGACCGGTCGAGGAAGCGCGGAGGGATGGTGGAGCGACGGGGGCTCGAACCCCGGACCTTCTGCATGCCATGCAGATGCTCTCCC
>JBBSOS010000012.1:0-16853 GCA_038259505.1 Candidatus Limnocylindrales bacterium
ACGACGCTGGCTCCAGCGGCGCATGGAGTCGAGCCGCAATCGACTGGCCCTGAGCCGGGACCGGCAGCTACGCATCCTGACCAAGCTCACCGATGCGGTGCTCTTCGAGGAGTTCCTGCAGAAGAAGTACGTCGGCGCCAAGAGCTTCTCGCTCGAGGGTGGGGAGACGCTCATCCCGCTCCTCGACCTGGCGCTCGAGAAGGCCGCCGCACAGGGCGCCCGCGAGGTCGTGCTGGGCATGGCCCATCGGGGCCGCCTGAACGTGCTGGCCAACGTGCTGGGCAAGGACATGCGGCTGATCTTCCGCGAGTTCGAGGACACGGACCCCGAGCTCCACGTGGGTCGCGGCGACGTCAAGTACCACCTGGGGGCCAGCAACGACTGGATCTCGGACGCGGGCACCCGGCTGCACCTGTCGCTGGCCTTCAACCCGTCGCACCTGGAGTATGTCGATCCGGTGGTGCTGGGCCGTGTCCGCGCGAAGCAGGACCGGCTGGGCGACGCCCAGCGTGAGCAGGTCGTGCCCATCCTCATCCATGGGGATGCGTCGTTCATCGGCGAGGGTGTCGTGCAGGAGACCCTGAACCTGTCGGGTCTGGCCGGTTTCCGGGTCGGCGGGACACTGCACATCATCGTCAACAACCAGGTCGGCTTCACCACCAGTCCGCGCCAGGCGCGCAGCACGACCTATGCCAGTGACATCGCGAAGATGCTGCAGAGCCCCATCTTCCATGTCAACGGGGAGGATCCCGAGGCTGTCGCCCAGGTCATCGAGCTGGCCATGGACTTCCGCCTGCGGTTCCAGGCCGACGTGGTCGTGGACATGTACTGCTACCGCCGTCACGGTCACAACGAGGGCGACGAACCGACCTTCACGCAACCCGTGATGTACGCCAAGATCCGCCGTCGCGACTCCGTGCGTGAGGGGTACCTGGAGCGGCTCCTGGGCCTCGGCGAGGTCTCGCGCGACGATGCGGACCGGATCGCGGGGACCCGACGCGAGCACATGGAGCGGGAGCTCTCCGTGGCCCGGTCAAGCGAGTTCAAGCCCCACTACCCGGCCTTCGAAGGAGTATGGAAGCAGTTCGCCACGGTGCGCGATGCGGACGTCCCGGATGCCGATACCGGGATCACCGCGGATCGAGCGCGAACGCTGCTCATGGCGACCACCGTTGTCCCGGATGGATTCGCGCTGAACAGCAAGGTGGCTCGCCTCCTGCGTGTCCGGAAGGCCATGGGGAAGGGCGAGCAGCCGCTCGATTGGGCAGCTGGCGAGGCGTTGGCGTTCGCGAGCCTGGTCTCCGACGGCGTCCATGTACGACTGACCGGGCAGGACAGCGAGCGGGGGACGTTCAGCCATCGCCATGCGGTCTTCCACGACACCGGGGATGGTCACGAGCATCTGCCCCTGCAGTCCATCGGCCCCGATCCATCGTGCTTCGAGATCCACAACAGCCCGTTGTCGGAGGCGGGTGTCGTCGGGTTCGAGTACGGCTACAGTCTCGACCGGCCCGAGAGCCTGGTCCTGTGGGAAGCGCAGTTCGGCGACTTCGTCAACGCCGCCCAGGTCATCATCGACCAATTCATCGCGAGCGCCGAGGACAAGTGGCGCCGATTGTCGGGCCTGGTCTTGCTCCTGCCGCATGGCATGGAGGGCCAGGGGCCGGAACACTCCAGTGCCCGCCTCGAACGGTTCCTGCAACTCTGCGCCGAGGACAACATGCAGGTCGCATATCCGACGACGCCGGCACAGTACTTCCACCTGCTCCGGCGCCAGGTGATCCGGCCGTTCCGCAAGCCCTTGATCGTCATGACCCCCAAGAGCCTGCTGCGCCATCCAGTCGCCGTGTCCGGTCTCGATGACTTCGGGACGGGCACCTTCCAGCGCCTCATCGATGACCAGAGCGTCAAGCCGGAGGACGTCAGCCGGGTGATCCTGACCTCGGGCAAGGTCTACTACGACCTCCTGGATTCGCGCGAAGGACTGGCTCGCGATGACGTTGCCATCGTGCGACTCGAGCAGCTCTATCCGCTGCGCGTGGAGCAGGTCGAAGGGACCCTGGCCCGCTATCCTCGGATCGCAGACGTGATGTGGGTCCAGGAGGAGCCCGAGAACATGGGCGCCTGGCGGTACCTGCGGGTCAAGGTCGGGGAGACCCTGTCCGGGCGTTCGTTCCGCTGCGTGTCGCGGCCGGCATCGGCGAGTCCGGCCACTGGGTCGGGCGCGGCACACGCGTTGGAACAGGATGAACTGATGCGGGCCGCGTTCGGGCCAGCGACATGACCACCCGAGCCGTCCGGCACCCCGTGAGAAGCGAGGAACCATGCCAGTAGATGTCGTCGTGCCCTCCGTCGGCGAGTCGATCACGGAGGTGTTCATCGGTCCCTGGCTCAAGCAGCAGGGCGACGCGATCACCAGGGATGAATCGATCGTGGAGATCGAGACCGACAAGGCCACGCTCGAAGTACCTGCAAGCGCCTCCGGGGTGCTGAGCGAGGTCCTGAAGCAGGAAGGCGAGACGGCCACGGTCGGGGAGGTGATCGCGCGCATCACGGCAGGCACCGCCGCCGAGACGACCGCGCCCGCGGCCGAGGAAGCGCCAGCTGATCCAGCCGAGGAAGCGCCAGCCGATGCTGCAGCGTCGGACCGCCCCGCACCGACAGACAAGGCCGCCGCAGCGGCGTCGAACGCCGCCGCACCAGAAGCCATCGTCATGCCCGCAGCGCGTCGGCTGCTGGACGAGCACGACCTGACCGTCGACGAAGTCCGCCCGACCGGTCCTGGCGGGCGACTGCTCAAGGAGGACGTGCTGAGGGCAGTCGCGGAGTGCGAACGTCAGGCTGCTGAGCCGGACGTGACGGAAGCTCCCCAGGGCGACATGGGTCACGAACGCCGCGAGGAGGTCGTTCGGATGACGCCGCTGCGGCTGCTCATCGCGCAGCGGCTGGTGGAGGCGCAGCAGACCGCGGCCCTGCTCACCACCTTCAACGAGGTCGACATGTCGGCGGTGATGGCGCTTCGCACGGAGTACCGCGAGTCGTTCGAGGCACGACACGGCGTCCGGCTGGGGTTCATGTCGTTCTTCGTCAAGGCGACCATCGAGGCGCTCAAGCTGGTGCCCCAACTCAACACCGAGGTGCGTGACGACACGATCGTGTACAAGGACTACTACGACATCGGTGTGGCGATCTCGACGAAGAAGGGACTGATCGTGCCGGTCATCCGCGATGCGGAGCGCCTGAGCTTCGCCGGAATCGAGCAATCCGTCGCCGACTTTGGCGCCCGCGCCGGCTCCCACAAGCTCACGCCGGCGGAGCTGACGGGTGGCACATTCACCATCAGCAACGGCGGGGTGTTCGGATCGCTGATGTCGACGCCCATCGTCAACCCGCCGCAGTCTGGTGTGCTGGGCATGCACACCATCCAGGAACGACCGGTCGCCCTCGATGGTGCCGTCGTGATCCGGCCGATGATGTACATCGCACTCACCTACGATCACCGGGTCGTGGACGGTCGCGGCGCTGTCACATTCCTCAAGCACGTCAAGGACGCCGTCGAACAGCCGGCACGGATCCTGCTTGAGATCTGATCCGAGGGGTGGCGGCGTCGAACCAGGACGCCGGCACCGACGGACGATGGGCGTCGTCGACCCGTGCCGGGCGACGCTCGGCGGCCGGAAGTGGAGGTATCGCCCGTGACCAAGCATGACGTCGTCATCATCGGCGCCGGACCCGGTGGCTACGTGGCCGCGATCAGGGGAGCGCAACTCGGCCTCGACGTGGCCGTGGTCGAGCGGGAGGCGGCGCTCGGCGGCACCTGTGTGCGCGTGGGTTGCATCCCCAGCAAGGCGCTGCTCGAATCGAGCGAGCGGTACCTGGTGGCGCGCGAGCACCTCGCCGAACACGGCGTCGGCGTCGAAGGCGTGACCCTCGACCTGGCCACCATGCAGGCTCGCAAGACGCGGGTGGTCAGGCAGAACACCGATGGCGTGGCGTACCTGCTGGACAAGCACAAAGTCACGCGTCACCTCGGCGATGGCAGGCTGGCCGGCCCGCACCGGGTCATCGTGGAGGGCGCCGACGGGGTCCTGGAGCTGGAGGCGACCCATGTGGTCCTCGCCACCGGTTCGGTGTCCGCCACGCTGCCGGGGGTCGAGGTCGATGGCGACGTCATCGGGACCAGCACCGAGGCGCTCGACTATGGCACCGTGCCGTCGAGCCTGATCGTGATCGGCGCGGGCGCCATCGGGCTCGAGATCGGATCGGTCTGGTCGCGGCTGGGTGCCCAGGTCACGGTGGTCGAGTACCTCGATCGGATCCTGCCCGGCATGGACCTCCAGATCGCCCGGGACGCGTTGCGGATCCTCCAGCGTCAGGGACTGACCTTCCGGCTCGGCGCCAGGGTGACGGGTGCGAGCGTGACGGGCACGGGTGCCGAGCGACGAGCACGCCTGGAGGTCGAGGGCAGCGACCCGCTCGAGGCGGACAAGGTGCTGGTCGCGGTCGGCCGCCGCGCCGCGACCGACGGTCTGGGGCTCGACGATGTCGGCGTGCTGCTCGACGACCGCGGCCGGGTACAGGTGGACGCCGGCTTCCGGACCAACGTGGAGGGTGTCTACGCCATCGGGGACCTCATCCCGGGTCCGATGCTGGCGCACAAGGCCGAGGAGGACGGTGTCGCCCTCATGGAGCTGCTGGCCACGGGCCACGGCCACGTTGACTACGACCTGGTGCCCAGCATCGTGTACACGGAACCCGAGATCGCTGCCGTGGGCCACACGGAGGAACGACTCATCGAGGCCGGAACGCCATTTCGCACGGGCGTCTTCCCGTACTCGGCCAATGGTCGTGCGCGGACGCTGGGTCAGACCGACGGCAAGGTCAAGATCCTCGCCCACGCCGATACCGACCGGATCCTGGGCGTGCACATCGTTGGCGCGCGAGCCGGTGACCTCATCGCAGAGGCGGTGGCCGCGATGACCTTCGGCGCGAGCGCCGAGGACCTCGCCCGGACCGTGCACGCCCACCCCACGCTGGCGGAGATCGTCAAGGAAGCCGCGCTCGCCGTCGACGGACGCGCGATCCACATCTGAAACCGCGATCGTCCCGTGGCGCACGCACCATTGCCACCGAGCGATCCGATGGGTCGCTCACCGTGACCTGTCGGGTCCGGATCCGGCCTGAAGTCCGGTTGCGGACAGAGCGCCTCCCGAGTGACGCGCCGGTCACGGTGCTCGGTGGGCAGCCTTGGTGGGCGGGTGGGGAGCGTCAACGGGCCGCGTCGACGATCGCCTTGGGAATGGACGAGCACGCAGCTGATCGACATCATCGGGATGTGTTGACGGTGAAGTTCGGATCTGACGGCCGGGTGCTGGTACCCCTTGAGTCGCGGCGAGAACTCGGGGTCGTTCCGGGTGAGCCATTCGTCGCCCGGGTCGAGGATGGCCGGCTGGTCATCGAACATCGCGCCGCGGTGGAACGGCTCCAGTGCCGATTCTCGGTCGTGGCATCCAGGGTGGGCCTCGTCGACGAACTGCTCGCGCATCGGCGATCGGACGCTGCGCGCGACCAGCATGTCTGATCGGCTCCCGCTGAACCTGATCCGCTGAGACCGGGCGCCCGGGACACCGGTAAACCAGGTCCCTGCAGGCAGACGAGCGACCGGCTCAGCGGAAGCTGACCGCCGAGAAGATGGATCCCAGGAACCGGCTGGGCACGGACGCGAGACTGCGGGTGTCGCGGAACCCGGCATCAGACAGCAGGGCCGACCACGTTCGGAACGCGTGGGGGTAGGGGACCCACGTGTTGCCGGCGTCGGCGTCGTACTCGACCAGCACCAATCGACTAGCCGGCCGAAGGTCTCCCCGAACCAGTCGGAGCGCGGCCGGTTGATCGGCCACGAAATGCAGCGAGTTGGCCATGACGATGCCATCGAGGTCGGACAGGCCGAGTGGCTGGGTCAGGTCCGCGACGAGGGGTGTGACCCGAACCTCCGGGAACCGGTCGCGGAGTGCCCGCGCCTGGGTTCGCAGTGCATCCCGATCGCGGTCGACCGAGACGATCGAACCGGTCGGACGCAGCAGGTCCGCCAGGGCGAGGGTGAACGCCCCGTGACCCGATCCGAGGTCGGCCCATGCTCGACCGGCGCCCACGACACCATCCCGGATCAGGGCAACGTGGTCGTCGTGGTCCATGACCGCCAGTCTGGCGCACGCGCAGTGTCGGGGATCGTCGCCGGTGGCGGTCCCCGCTGATGCGCCACCTACGTTCGGCGCAGCAGAGCGACCGCCTCCACCACCCCGTCACGCACCGTGCGATAGCGCGCGAGGACCCTCTCGTCGACCGGGACCGGGTCGAGTTCGATCGTGTCGGGCGCGTGCCACATCCGCTGGATGGAGGATGGGTCGGTGCCGCGCAGAGCAGCGGCCGCCTGCACCGCCGCGCCGCGGGCCCCCAGGTCGGTCTCGGTCGACACCCGCACCGGCCGCCCAGACAGACGCCGGACCGCCTCCTGCCATGCGACCCCTCGCGCGCCACCGCCGATGAGCACGATGGGAGCCTCCGGGTCGAGCGCGTCCGAGCAGGCGCTGATGGCCAGGATGGCATCCAGCAGGCCGATGACGGCACCCTCGTAGGTGGCACCCAGGATGGCCTCGGCTGACGTGTCATGTCGCAGGCCCAGGAGCGCGGCCTGTGCGTTGGGCAGGTTCGGCGTCCGTTCGCCGTCGAACCAGGGCAAGGCCACCACGCCGTCGCTCGGCACCGTCGCATCGCGGTCGAGACCGAGCCAGCCCGCGACGCGATCCACGGCCAGGGTGCAGTTGAGCGTCGCGGTCAGGGGCAGGAAGCGACCCGTGGCGTCCGCGAAGCCCGCCACGATGCCGCTCGGGTCGGCCGGTCGTCGTTCGCTCACCGCATACGCCACGCCGGATGTGCCCAGGCTGATGACCGGGACACCCGGTCGGAGCGCCAGCCCCAGCGCCGCTGCCGCGTTGTCGCCGGTCCCGATGCCCACCACGACCCCCTCCGGGAGCCCCAGCTCGGCGGCCGCGGCCGACCGGATCACGCCGGCCCGCTGGTCGGGAAGACGCACCTCCGGCAGCTGGCCCTCGTCCAGCTCCACCAGGGACATGCCCAGGATGCCCGCGTCGTACGTCCCGGTAGCGGTCGACCACCAGCCGGTGCCCGACGCGTCCCCCCGATCGGTCACCGCCTCGCCACACAGGCGCTCTGTGATGTAGTCGTGCGGCAGACGGACTGCGCGGGTCGCGGCCGCGATCCCGGGCTCCGTCTCCCGGAGCCACGCCCAGCGCGTGACCGTGAACGAGGGGACGGGCACGGAACCGATCCGCCCCGACCAGGCCGCTGGACCCAGGGTTTCCACCAGGCGGGCCGTCTGCGATGCGGATCGGGTGTCATTCCAGAGCACGGCCGGTCGGAGCGGATCGCCTGCAGCGTCAAGGACCACCAACCCATGCTGCTGTGCACCCACGCTGATGGCGGCGATATCGGTTGCACGACCCGTGGCCGCGAGCGCATCCCGGAGCGCTGACCACCAGCCGCGGGGGTCGCTCTCACGGGCGCCTCCCGCCCCCGTCACCTCGTGACGCGCGCGCCCACTCGCGACCCGGACCCCGCTTTCCGCATCCAGGACCACCACCGTGGTGGACTGGGTGGAGCTGTCGACACCGGCGACGAGCCGTGCCATCGGTTCCCTCCTGCCAACGAATCCGGTCCCGGGTTCGGGTATTGACATCGGGCCGGTGTGTGTTGCACCGCACCACGAACCTTGGTTGTCAAGAACCACAACCAGTGCGGACCGCTCCATCACCGGGTTCCAACTCCGCGACCATCCGCCGCGACGATCTCAGCGCCATCATGCGCGAGATCCATGTCGCGGGTCGCCGGACCTACTCCGACCTGGTTGGGATCCGTCCGTGCCGGCTTGGCGCCGGGGAGCAGTCAGGGTTCGTCGATGAATGTCGCGGGCGCGCTCGTGGGACCAGGTGACCCGGCACCCGATGGGCCGGCTGGACCCACGGCCGGATCACTCGCGGGTGGGCCACCCTCGGCCCGGATCGCCGAGAGCCGGTCGGTGACATCGGTCAGGTCGTAGGGGCGTACCCAGGACCTCGACGTGTAGCTCCGGTCGGGGAGCAAGGGGATGCCGGCGTCGAAGTATCGATCGAGCACGATGGGCCAGGTGTTGATGACGGTCATGTCGGGGTACATCGCAGGTGCCCCGGCCGGCGCCTCACCCGGCAGGTACATCGCAACCAGCGAGCCGTACTTGGTCTCGAGCTCTGCGTCGGTGGCGGTCGACCAGTCGAAACCGACCTCATCCTTGGAGTAGCGGTCCGGATAGGGGCCTTCATCCGCCTCGATGATGATGATCGGCTTCTGGTCGTCGGGCACGTTCAGCAGGCCGTCGACCATGCCCCGGATCTTGTCGTTGGTGAACTTCAGCTGCTCCCGGAAGCCCGCCGGCGAGAACTTGGAGTCGTACTCGGACAGGCCCGAGTATTCGCCGTTGGCTGCGAACACGTACGGCTCGTGCGGCAGCAGCATGTGCAGCATCACGAACTTGGGGCCGGTCTCGTGGGTGACCCGGTCGAACTCGTTGAACCCGAACAGGGCGGCCGCCCGGTGGAGCAGGTGATGCGCCGGCGGATCCTTGAGGCCCGCCATCTCGTTGACCGTGGGCCCCAGGGTAGTCTGGTCCAGGAGTGCCCCGAAGTCGGTCTGGGAGGTCAGGACGGGATTCTCGTCCGCGATCCGGACCTGCCTGGTGGGCGCGAACCAACTGCCGATGTGGATGTACCGGTACCCGTGGTCCTTGAGGAACTCGCCGACCTTGTGGTCCTGGAGCATCTCGTTGATGGGTGCCGGGTCATTGGAGTCGGGACCCATGCGCGCCGCGACGTCATCGAGATACGTCATGTTGAGGGTGGCTGCGAGCGACATCCCGGTGCGGCCATAGTTGGCGTTCGCCCAGGGGGCCACCGTGAAGCCCTGCGACTCGAGCCAGGTCGGCAGGTCATTGTGGGCATCGGCGAGGGCGTCGAGCGACTCATTGCTGCCGTAGCGGTCGAATACCAAAAAGTAGATGTCCCGGGAGCCGGCCGGGGCCGTGGGTCGTGGCTGTCCGGCGACGCCCGGCGCAGCGGCCGCCGCCGCGCTGTTGCGGGACAGCTCGTAGGGCACGATGCCGATCAGGGTCATGGCCACCAGCACCAGCGCGATGACGTTGACGGCGGTGGTCATCCGGGCGATACCACCCGATCGCAGGACGACCGCACCGATGACCACGGCGAGCACGAACACGGCGGACACCACCAACTGCACGTCGCGCGACACTCCCATGGGCGCGACCAGATCCGCGATGTGCCCATACGTGAACCAGACCACGACCATGGCGGACGCGACGAGCGCACCCCGGCGGACATCCCGCATCAGCAGGCCGGCCACGATGGTGATGGCCGCCGCCACGGCCATCGCGCGCAGGATGGGCTGGAACGTCTCGCCCAGGGCGACCTCGGCCAGGTTCTCCGAGAACAGGAACAGCACCGGGTAGGCGGCGACCAGCAGGGGATGGAATGGGAAGGGTCGCCATCTCGACGCCCGGGCGGCGGCAGGCCGGGTCGCGCCAGGGCCGGGCGTGGTCGGTGTCACGCCAGGGGCGGGCGTGGTCGGTGTCGCAGGTCGGATCGCGTCCGCGTCCGCGGCGCCGTGGGTGGTCACGCCCCCGATGATGCACCGACGACGCTGGGCGTGCCTGCGGCGCGGCATCCCAGGGTGCCGCGCTCGCGTTCCAGTGTGCCGCGCTCGCGTTGTCGCGCTGCGTTAACGGCGATGCGGTCGTGCGCGGTGTATCGTGGCGCGATTAACCGTCCGGAAATGTTCCGGTGATCAAACTGAGGTACGAGAGATGCCGCCCCACGTCTTCGCCTACCTCGACCTCGCGTCCGGTAGCATGATCATCCAGGCTGCGATCGCGGGCATCGTGGTCGTCCCGGTCCTGATGCGCAACAAGATCCGTGCCCTCCTGGGCCGTGGCAAGCCCGCCGAGGACTTGGACCCGATGACGCCCCTGGACGCCACCGATCCGGAGCGAGCCCCGGTCTCGGAACGGGCCCCGGGCGCGACCCTGAACGACGCCACTGGTAGCGACCGGAGTTGACCCCGGACCATGGCGCGACCCGGCACCCCGCATCCTGGCGGGACCCGAGTGGCTTCATCTACCGACGCGATGGTGTCCTGCTGCGCCAGGTGCAACCCGTCTGGCTCGAGGAGTGGGTCGCGTTCCGAGACAGCGCGCTCGCACGGCGCCTGGTCGCGGCGGGCAAGCTCCTGCCGTGGCAGGACTCGGATATCGCGGACGCATTCGACTCCAGCGCAGCGGCGGTCATCCGGCCAGAGACGCTGCCGTTCGTCAGCTACCCCTACGAGTGGACCTTCGGCCAACTGCGTGACGCGGCACTCCTGACGCTCGACGTCCAGAGTGCGGCCCTGGGCCAGGGGTGGACCCTCAAGGACGCGACCGCGTACAACGTCCAGTTCCGGGGCGTCGCGCCGGTGCTCATCGACCATCTCTCGTTCCAGCGCCTGCCCCCCGAGTCGCCGTGGGTGGCGTACCAGCAGTTCTGCGAGCACTTCCTCGCACCACTGGCGCTCATGTCCCGGCGCGACGTGCGCATGGGCCGGATGCTCCGGGACCAGCTCGACGGCATCCCCCTCGATCTCGCGGCGACGTTGTTGCCCGGTCGATCGAAGCTGCGACTGGGTCTCGGCGCTCACCTCCACCTCCACGCTCGTTCGCAGCGCAGTCATGCGGGCGACGCCCGCAAGCCAACGGAGGTGAAGATCGCGCTGGGTCGGCTGACGGCGCTCGTGGAGAGCCTTCGAAGCACGGTCGCCGGCCTCACATGGGAACCGTCAGGCACCGAATGGGCGGATTACGCCGACAGGGGTCACGCGAGCTACGAGGGTGGGGCGCCCGACGCCAAGGAGGCCATCGTCCGGGCGATGCTCGAGAGCGCGGTCGACGGTAGTAGCGGCGGCGCCAGCAGTGGCAGCGGCGGCGGCGAGGGCGCCAGCAGTGGGCCGATGGCGTGGGACCTGGGTGCGAACACCGGCCGGTTCAGCCGCATCGCTGCGGACCTGGGCTACCGGGTCCTCTCGTTCGACATCGACCCGGCCGCCGCTGAACGCCACTACCGCGCGCTGCGCAGTGCCGTCCGCACCGACACGACGCCGCTCGTGATGGACCTCGCCGACCCCAGCCCGGGCCTCGGCTGGGCGCAGCAGGAACGGGCCGGACTGCTGGAACGTGCCAACGCGGACGTGATCCTGGCACTCGCCCTGGTCCACCATCTGGCCATCGGTCGCAACGTGCCACTGCCCATGGTCGTGGATCTGTTCGCAGCGCTGGCGCCCGAAGCGGTCGTCGAGTGGGTGCCGCGCGGCGATCCGATGGTGGACGTCCTGCTGGCCTCGCGCGAGGACGTCTTCACGGACTACACCACCGAAGGCTTCGATTCGGCGGTGGCGGCACGCTTCGAGGTCCGGACTCGCAGGCCCATCGAGGGGAGCACGCGGGTGTTGTACCACCTGGTCCGCCGCTGACGCACGGTCGTCCGTTCGTCCGATCCGTCCGTGGCCTCGTTCGCGTCGTGGCCTCGTCCGCGGTCGGCCGTGGGCCGTGGGCCGTCGCATCGGATCCCACTTCCCATCCGGTGGGAGTAGCAGCCAGGCAGACGGACATCAAGGGTCGGATGCACCCCTCCGGCGCCCAGCGTCCCACCCGATGGGAGCAGATGCCAAGGAGAGGCATATCACGGGTCCGGACACGTCCTGCCAGCCTACCGGTGGCACTTCCTGGCCGATACTCCCATCCGGTGGGACGACCGAGGCTGAGCTGGCCACCGGCTCGGACCTGCCCGCTGGGGGGGTGATCAGGACAGGAGAGACTCCGTATCGGCCTCCTGATGCCCGGCTCCCGGGTCATCGTCGGTCCGATCACCCGCTGGCCGGTCATGACGGGCGGACCCCGAGCCTGCGCCGGGGGACCAGCCTGCGCTCAGCTGCGCGTGCGCCGGCCGAACTCGCGCCCGGAGATCAGCGTGCGGCCGAGGTGACGACGCGCGAGGTGACGACCGGGCGCCGCCCCGAACCGGGCGCCGCCCCGAACCGGGCGCCGCTACGAACCGGGCGAACTGGTCCGATCAGGGCGCGTCGTGGTCCTCGGACGTAACGCCTGCCGGCGAGAGCGGTTCGTCCCGTTCCCGGTGGTACGGGACGGCCGTGATGACCGTGTCCGGCCGGCCCAGCAGCGCGCGGCGCAGCCGCTTGGTCGTCTGGTTGTACAGCAGTTGTTCCCACCAATGGTCAGCGACGTACTCGGGGATGATGACGAGCGTCATCGCATCCTTGTCCAGGCTGGTCACGTCGAGGTACGTGACGAACGGCCGGATGAGCGATCGGTAGGGGGACTCGACGATCACGAACGGGACACCTGGGAACTGCTCTTCGAAGCGCGCACGGAGTGCCTCGCCGCCCTCGCGGTCCTCGGTCACGTGGACGATCTGGATGTCGTCCGAGAGCGCCCGGCCGACCTGGACCGCCTGGACCACGGCTCGCGACAGGTTTGGCACGGGCACCACGACCCGTTCATGACGGCGGGGCGCCCCGAACACCACACCCGGCCTGACTTCCAACTGCTCAGCGGTGTGGTGGTACTGCCTCTCGATCCAGAGCATGATGCCAACGATGATGGGGATGATGACCGCGACCAGCAGTGAGTAGGGCGCCTTCGACACGAGCACCACGACCAGCACCACGAAGGTCATGGCGGCTCCCAGGGCGTTGATGCCGAGGCGTGCGCGCCATCGGGGACCCCTCGTTCGGAGCCAGTGGACCACCATGCCGCTCTGGCTGATGGTGAAGCTCACGAACACGCCCACCGAGTAGAGCGGGATGAGCGCGTTGGTATCGCCGTTGAACACCACCACCAGCAGGATGGCCATCCCGCTCAGGATCGCGATGCCAAGGGTGTAGGCGAGGCGGTCGCCGCGGAAGGCGAACTGCCGAGGCATCAGGTCATCCTGGGCAAGGATCGCGGCGAGTCGCGGGAAGGCGTTGTACGAGGTGTTCGCGGCAAGGATGAGGATGAGCGCCGTGAATGCCTGGAACATGTAGAAGCCGACCGAGTCGGTGCCGAAGACGGTGGTCGCCACCTGGGACACGACCGTCCGGTCGGCCGTGGGCACGATGACGTAGGCATCGGCCACGAAGGTGATGCCCACGAACAGGACGGCCAGAAGGGCCGCCATCACGGTCAGCGTCGTCGCCGCGTTCCGCGACTCGGGCCTGTGGAATGTGGGCACACCGTTGGCGATGGCCTCGACGCCCGTGAGCGCCACCGAGCCGCTCGCGAACGCCCGCAGCACGAGCAGGATGGTCAGCGGCTCCAGCACGCTGGGCGCCCCCGGGAGGGGATTGGTCGCATCGTGCCCCTGTCCCAGCCAGACCACCTGGTAGACGCCCAGCCCGATCATGAGCAGCGCGCTGAACACGAACAGGTACGTGGGGATGGCGAAGATGTTGCCCGACTCCCGGAGCCCGCGCAGGTTGCCGAGGGTCATCACCAGGATGAACAGCACGCACATCAGGACGGCCCAGGGCACGAGAGACGGCACCGCGGAGGTGATCTGCTCGACCGCGGACGAGATGGAGACGGCGACCGTGAGGATGTAGTCCACCAGCAGGGCACCAGCGGCGACGAGTCCCGCGAGCTTGCCGAAGTTCGCCCGCCCGACGGCGTAGGCGCCGCCGCCGTCCGGGTATGCATGCCCGATCTGGCGGTAGCTGGTCGACACCACGGCCAGCAGCAGCGCGATGGCGATGGCGATCTCGAGGCTGATGGTGAACGCCACGGCGCCCGCCGCGAGCAGCACGACCAGGATCTCCTCGGTCGCGTACGCACTGGAGCTGATGGCATCCGAGCTGAAGATGGCGAGCGCCTTCTTCTTCGACAGCCGCTCTCCAGACTCCTCGTCGGACGCCAGCGGCCGCCCGATGAGCACCCGCCTGACGTCCGCCGATGCCCGTCCGAGCGTGGTGGTCGGTGCCACCGCGGCGGGCTTGGCGGTCATGATGCCCTTGCCCGTGTACCGGAAGTAGCGGGCGTGCGGTCGCTCGACGCGGATACGCCGGTCGGCGGGCTTCTTGCCACGAAGGGGTTGGCGGCCGCCGATCATCGGGTCGTCTTGCTCCGGGTACGCGTGCACGAGGGTGCCGGCGGACGCCGGAGGGTCAGCGCGCAGGATACCGTGCGTCCCCGCGTTCAGGCCTGGGGCGACACCGCCCGCGGCGGCTCCGCGTTCAGGCCTGGGGCGACCCCGGCCGCGGCGGCTCCGCGTTCAGGCCTGGGGCGACCCCGGCCGCGGCGGCTCCGGCGGGTCGTGCAGCCCCGACGGCACCGTTGACCGCGCCGCCTCCCCGTCCGAGGGCAGCTCCCGGCGATAGGGCACCGCGGCGACCACGGTGTCGTGACGGTCGAGGAGCGCGACCCGCAGTCGCTTGGCGGTCTGGTTGTACAGCAGCCGCTCCCACCAGTGCCTGGCCACGAACTCGGGGATGATGACCATCGTCATGGCGTCCGCGTCACGCGTGGTCACGTCGAGGTAGGTCACGAACGGGCGGACCAGTGCCCGGTAGGGCGACTCGACGATGACGAACGGGACGCCCGGGAACTGATGCTCGAACTGTTGGCGGAGCAGCTCGCCTTCCTCCCGTTCGGAGGTGATGTGCACGACCTGGACATCGTCGGACAGGCTGCGTCCCACCTGGATCGCCTGGACTACGGGTCGCGATAGGTTGGGGATGGGGATCACCACCCGCTCATTGCGCTGCGGTTGCCGGAACACCACATCGGGCTTGACGGCGAGCTGGCGGGTCATGCCCTCGTACTGTCGATGGACGAGCAGCATGATGCCCACGAGGATCGGGATGAGGACCACGACCACGAGCGAGCCCGGCGCCTTCACGGAGGTCACCACGACGGCCACGACCCCGGTGACCACGGCACCCGATGCGTTGATGGCCAGTCGATATCGGTAGCCCGGAGGGCGAGTCCGCAGCCAGTGGCGGACCATGCCGGACTGGCTGATGGTGAAGTCGATGAACACACCGACCGCGTAGAGCGGGATGAGCAGGTGCGTCTCGCCATGAAAGGCGACCACCAGCGTGATGGCGACCAGGCCGAGGACCAGGATGCCCGTGGTGAACGCGAGGCGGTCGCCGCGCAGGCTGAACTGCCGGGGGATGAAGCCGTCCACCGCCAGGATCGCCGCCAGGCGGGGGAAGGCATTGAACGACGTGTTCGCAGCGAGCACCAGGATGAGCGTCGCGAACGACAGGAAGAGGAAGTAGCCCACGGACGAGGTCCCGAACACGTGGCCGGCGACCTGGGAGATGACGGTGGAGTGCTCGTTGGGCACGACGGCGAAGCCACTGGCGAGGAACGTGATGCCCACGAACAGGATCGCGAGCAGGCCAGCCATGACGGCCAGGGTCGCGGCCGCGTTGCGGGACTCCGGCGGCTTGAAGGCGGGCACGCCGGTGGCGATCGCCTCGACACCGGTGAGGGCCACTGCACCTGAGGCGAACGCGCGAAGCAGGAGCAGCAGCATCGCCACACCCGCAAGGTCCTCGGTGGCCGCCTGGGTGGCCGGCGGGACGCCCTGGCCCTCGACCAGGATCTGCCAGCCGCCGATTCCGATCATGAGCATCGCGCTGAACACGAACAGGTACGTGGGGATGGCGAAGATGCTGCCCGATTCCCGGAGTCCGCGGAGGTTGCCGAGGGTCACGAGCACGATGGCCACGACCGCGATCTCCACCTGGAGGTCGCGCAGGCCGGGGACGGCGACCACGATCTGTTCGCTGGCCGACGAGATACTGACCGCGACCGTGAGCACGTAGTCGATGAGCAGCGCAGATGCCGCCACGAGCGACGCGAGTCGTCCGAAGTTGGCCTTGGACACGGAGTAGGAGCCACCGCCGGTCGGATAGGCCATGCAGACCTGGCGGTAGCTGATGGCGACCACGCCCAGCAGGACGGCGATGCCGATCGCAACGGGCACGCTGTAGGCCAGTGCCGCCAGACCACCGACCAGGAGTGCCCGCAGGATCTCCTCGGTCGCATACGCGCTGGAGCTGATGGCATCCGAGCTGAAGATTGCGAGCGCCTTGGTCTTGGACAGCCGCTCGCCGATCTCCTCCTCGTTCGAGAGCGGCCGACCGATGACCGCGCGCCGGGTGCGCTCAAGGGCCTGGCCCACGGGCGTGGTCGGGGCGTTGGCCGCAGGTTTGGCGGTCAGGACCCCCTTGCCGGTATACCGGAAGTAGGGGCTCTGGGGTCGCTCGACCCGGACCCGTCGGTCGCCGGGCTTGTTGCCGCGCAGCGGCTCACGGCCACCGATCATCTGGGGTCGTGACCTGGCGCGGTCCCGGGCGGAGCAGGCGCGATCTCAGGCGGAGGCAGCAAGGCGTCGTAGCACTGCGGGCAGGATGCCGCCCTGGCGGTAGTACTCGAGCTCGATGGGTCCGTCCAGCCGGCAGATGACCCGGAAGGATCGCTCGTCCGGATCCGACCCCTGCGCCGAGGCCCGACCAGAGCCCGAACGTGTCCGGACCACTAACTCCTGGTGTGGTGCGAGGGTGTCACCCAGCCCCGTGATATCGAACGACCCGCGGCCGTCGAGACCGAGTGACGCGGCGCTCTCCCCCGGCAGGAACTGGAGCGGCAGCACTCCGAGGTCCACCAGGTTCGAGCGGTGGATCCGCTCGAA
>JBBSOS010000013.1:0-16540 GCA_038259505.1 Candidatus Limnocylindrales bacterium
AGATCATGGACGAGGCGCTCATCTACCCGCTGTACCAGGGAGCGTTCCTGTTCGGCGTGAGCGACGCGGTCCAGGATTTCCAGACCAACAAGCTCGCATACCCGTACTACACGGACGTGTGGCTCCAGGGCCAGTAGTCCCCTGGTGCCGACGGCGGCCGCCCGTCTCCGTCGGCCACGTTCCCGATGACCCGCCCCGGTGGCAGTGCGCCGTTCCGGGGCGGGTCGTCTGTCCCCCGCCCCTGAGCGGAGCCGCCTGTGGCCGCCTACCTGCTGAAACGCCTGGCGCTCCTGGTGCCAGTGCTCCGGGTCGTGTCGCTCCTGGTGTTCGCCAGCCTGGACCTGACGCCTGGCGATCCGGTCACCTCGGTGGTCGGGGACGTCCCCATCGACCAGGCGACCCGCGCCCAGATCCGTGAGGCATACGGCTTCGACCGACCCCTCCACGACCAATACCTGGGCTTCCTGGCTCGAGCCCTCCAGGGCGACCTCGGCTATTCGTATCGCAACCACCAGCCGGTGCTGGACCTGGTGTTGCGCGCGATCCCGTCGACGGTCTCGCTGATGATCGCGGCGATGATCATCGGCATCAGCGTGGGCATGGTCGTCGGGACGCTCGCGGCCATCAAGCGTGGCACGCTCACCGACACGACGCTCATGTCGTTGGCGACCCTGGGCCTCTCGATCCCCTCGTTCTGGCTGGGCATGCTGCTGCTGCTGGTGTTCGCCGTGAACCTGCGCCTTGTGCCCGCGATCGGCAGGGATGACCTGGCCAGCCTCATCCTGCCCGCCATCACCCTCGGCGTTGGCAGCGCCGCCATCATCGCCCGATTCCTGCGCAGCTCCCTGCTCGAGGTCCTGGGCCAGGACTACATCACGACGGCCCGCAGCAAGGGCGTATCGCCCCGCCGCGTCATCACCGGCCACGCGCTCCGGAATGCATTCATCCCGGTGCTGACCATCATCGGCCTCCAGGTGGGCACCCTCCTCGCGGGCGCCATCGTGGTCGAGACGATCTTCACCCGCCGGGGCGTCGGGTCGCTGCTGCTGTCGGGCATCAACAATCGCGACTTCCCGGTCGTCCAGGGGACCGTCCTGTTCGCGACCGTCAGCTACGTCGTCGTGAACCTGCTGGTCGATGTCGCGTACACCCTGGTCGACCCGCGCATCCGGCACGGTGGCCGGCCGTCATGAGACGCCTGCTGCACCATCCGAGCGCCACGCTCGGGCTGATCGTGCTCACGTTCGTGGTCATCGTCGCCATCGTCGGGCTGTTCTGGACGCCCTATGACCCGTACGCGGTGGCGCCACGCCAGAAGTTCCTGCCGCCCGATGCGGTGCACCTCATGGGCACGGACCAGTACGGGCGCGACATCCTGAGCCGGATCATGTACGGCGGGCATCTGACGCTGCTGACCGGGTTCCTCTCCATCGCGATGGCACTCTCGATCGGCATCACGTTCGGGGTCGTGGGTGGCTGGGTCGGCGGCCGTACCGACCTCGCCATCGTGGCGACCATGGACATCCTGCTTGCGTTCCCGGCCGTGCTCCTCGCCCTCGGCATCGTGGCCGTCCTGGGAGGCAGCGTCACCAATGTCATCGTCGCCGTGGGCATCGCGACCATTCCCGTGTTCAACCGCGTCGCCCGCGCGGCGGTGCTGTCCGTGACCGCGCGGCCCTATGTCCGGGCCGCGGTGGCCATGGGCTGTTCGGACCGACAGATCATCGTCAGGCACGTGCTGCCCAACGTAGCCGGCCCGCTGGTCGTGCTCACAGCCATCACCATCGCGGGCGCCATCCTCATCGGGTCCGCGCTCTCGTTCCTGGGTCTCGGCGCGCCGCCGCCGGAGCCCGAATGGGGTGTGATGCTCAACGATGCGCGGGCCTACATGCAACTCGGCTGGTGGCTGACGGTCATGCCCGGTGTCGCCATCGCACTCACGGTGCTCGCCCTCAACCTGCTCGGCGATGGCCTCCGCGATCTGCTCGACCCGACATCCCGCGCCACGGATGCCCACGCATGACGACGCCGCTCCTGGACGTCCGCGGCCTGTCCACACAGCTCGATTCCGATACCGGCGTGGTGCGAGCCGTGGATGGCGTCAGCCTGACCATCGATCCCGGGCAGACCCTCGGCCTGGTGGGCGAGTCGGGCTGTGGCAAGTCGATGACCGCACGCAGCATCGTGCGCCTGCTGCCCAGTGGTGGACGCACGGTCGCCGGGCAGGTGCTGTTCGAGGGCCGTGATCTGCTGACGCTCGATGCGGGGGCGATGCGCGCGATGCGGGGGCATCACATCGGCGTCATCTTCCAGGACCCCTCGACCAGCCTCAATCCGGTCCATCCCATCGGGAACCAGATCGCGGAGCCACTGCGGCTCCACCTGGGTCTGTCGGCGCGAGCCGCGCGGGATCGGGTGGTGGAGCTGCTCTCACGGGTCGGCATCCCACGGCCGCAGCAACGCATCAGCGACTACCCGCACCAACTGTCGGGGGGCATGCGACAACGGGTGATGATCGCCATCGCCGTCGCCTGCGAGCCGCGGTTGCTCATCGCGGACGAGCCGACGACCGCCCTGGATGTCACCATCCAGGCCCAGATCCTGGAGCTCATCGCGGGCCTCTCGTCGGAGACCGGCACCGCGGTCCTGCTCATCACCCACGATCTGGGCATCGCTGCGGGGATGTGCGATCGCATCGACGTCATGTATGCCGGCCGAATGGTGGAGACCGGCTCCCTGGACGACCTGTTCTATCGACCCCGGATGCCATACACCTGGGGCCTCCTCGACGCCCTGCCGCAGCTGGGCATGGACCGACATACCCGCCTCGCGACCATCGAGGGCGGACCACCGGACCTGTCAGCGGTCATGGCCGGCTGCCGGTTCGCGGATCGATGCGCCTGGACCCGCGACCTCTGTCGGTCGACCGAGCCGCTACTGACAGCGCGGTCCGATGCAGGCCATCTCGCCCGATGCCACGGCACCGATGCAGGCGGCTGGATCGGATGAGCGCACTCCTGGAGATGTCCGATGTGGTGGTCACGTTCGCAGTGGGCGGCGGCCTGCTGCGGCGCGACCGGTCATCGCTGCGGGCCGTGGACGGTGTGAACCTGTCCATCGCACCGGGCGAGACGCTCGGCCTGGTCGGCGAATCGGGATCGGGCAAGAGCACCCTGGGACTCGCCTCGCTGCGACTGGTCACGGCGGCCGGCAGTATCCGCTTCGAGGGCGAGGACATCATGGTGCTTGATCGCGACCGGATGCGCCGTCTCCGCCGGCGGATGCAGATCGTGTTCCAGGATCCGTACGGCTCGCTCGATCCGCGGATGCGGCTCGACGACGTACTGGCGGAGCCGCTCGATGTCCACGACCTGGCTCGGGGTGACCGCGCCGGTCGCATCCGCCAACTGCTGGACCTCGTGGGGCTGCGCCCCGACCTGGCGCGCAGGTACCCGCATCAGCTGTCCGGTGGTCAGCGCCAGCGTGTCGCGATCGCCCGCGCGCTCGCGGTCGAGCCGACGTACCTGGTCTGCGACGAACCGATCTCCGCGCTCGACGTCTCGATCCAGGCACAGGTGCTCAACCTCCTCGTGGAGTTGCGCGAGCGACTCGGCCTCACCTACCTGTTCATCGGTCACGACCTGGCCGTGATGCGCTACGTGAGCGACCGGATCGCGGTCATGTACCTGGGGCGCATCGTGGAGGTGGGCGACCCCGATGTGTTGTTCCGGGACGCGGCGCATCCATATACCCGGGCACTCATCTCGGCACTCCCCATCGCGGACCCTGCCACGGAACGCCAGCGACGACGGGTCATCCTGGTGGGTGACATCCCCTCGCCCATCGATCCCCCGACCGGCTGCCGATTCCACACTCGTTGCTGGCTGTACGAACAGCTGGGCGCCCCGGAGCGCTGCCGCACGGAGCAACCGGAGCTGCGTCCCGTGCCCGTCTCGTCGGCCGTCAGCACCGATGCGGCCACCACTGCGCTCCGCCGTGCGGCCTGCCACTACAGCGAGTCCCTCGCCTCGAGCGATATCGGACGGATCGATGCCACGACGACGGTGCGCCGCTCGCACGCACCCGACGGATCCCAGACGCAACCCGATCCCGATGGACCCCATGCGCACCCCGATCCCGGTGGTACCCTCGGCCGCCGTCGGGATCACGGCAATGACCGGCAGAGTGACGGGAACGGTGAGGTCGGATGACGCTCGGCTCAGGACGGCTGGTGGTGAAGTCCACCGAGGACCAGGTCTACGAAACGATCCGCCAGGAGATCATGTCGGGCGTCGAGCCGGGCACACCGCTGCGGCTGTCGGCCATCGCTGACCGGCTGGGCGTGAGCACGATGCCCGTTCGAGCTGCGCTGCGCCGACTGGAACGCGAGGGCCTCGTCCGGCAGACCGCCCGCAAGGGTGCCGTGGTCGCCCCGCTCGAGCTCGATGACATCCAGGAGATCCAGTCCATCCGCTGGGGCATCGAGGGACTGGCCGCGCGCGTGGGTGCCGGGTGCGTCTCGGACGGCGACCTGACCCGGATGCAGGAGCACATGGCGGATATCAGGGTCGCGGCCGCGGCGCAGGACCTGGCGGCATACCTCACCGCGACCTATGCGTTCGAGGACGTCTGCTACGCGGCGAGCGGCCGGATGCGGCTCCTGGAGACGGTCCGCCACTACCGCCGGGCGGCGCAGCGCTACGTCCTGTTCATCATGGGCAGTGACGCGGGCACACTCCAGGTGGGCCCCTGCGAGGTGTTCTACGCGGCCGCCGCGGCCCGTGATGGCGAGGCGACCGAGCAGGCCATCCAGCGTGAGATCGCGCGACTGTACGACCGTCTGGCGGCACGCATGGGAGCGGCCGGCCTACGACCCGAAAGCTGACTCACCCGCCAGGAGCAGCATGCCGAGGGCACTCGCCGCTGTCCGCTGACGCTCGTCGAACGTGAACAGCATCGGTCGGCCGGGGAGACGCGCCGCGGCCGCGAGATGGATCGCGTCCACGGTCCGGAGACGTTGGTCACAGCCGATCTGCGCGGCGAGGTCAAGGCAGTCGGCGTCGACGGGGACCACGAGGAAGGCATCCCAATCATCATCCAGGTCCGACCGCACCTGGTCCAGGTCGCTTGCCTCGAGACCACGGTGGCCGAGCGTGATCTCGGCCTCGACCCTCGCGATGGCGGAGGCCGCCCACACCGGATCCTGCTCCATCGCCGACACGACGACGTCGGTGCCAGGCTCGTCCACGTATCGCTTGACGATCGCGGAGGTGTCCAGGAACAGCATCAGCGGTCCCGATGCTCGTCGAGGATCCGCGTGGTGGTGGGACCGGGTGGCGCAGGCACAGGAGTTGCCATACGTGGCCGCTTCGTCGACCGGGCCGGGATGAGGGATCCCGTCGCGATGAGTTCTTCCAGGGTCCGTTCCTTCCGGCCGTCATCGAGCGGCACGAGCTGCGCCGCGGGGATGCCGTCGATGGTCACGATGATCCGCTCGCCGGACCGGGCCCGACGCACCACCCGGCTCGTCTCGTTGCGCAACTCCCTGATCCCGATCCGCTCCATGGTCGGACTGTAGCACATGGCCTACAGTATCGGTCTGGCGCCACGTTCCGTCGCGGGCCTATGATGATCACAGATCACGTTGGACCCGTGCCGACCCGTGCCGGGCGCGTGCCGACGCCGTGCCGACCACGAACCTACCTGCCGACTCCCGGAGGACCGCCCCACGCCATGGCCATCGAACAAGTCGAGGTGTTCACGGTCCACTACGCTGTGGAGCCGCTCCGATCCGTATCCATCGCGCCCATCCCGGTCCACGATTTCGTCTACTGCAAGCTGACCGACTCCGACGGCGCGATCGGCTGGGGCGAGACCTACCTCATCCCGGGCATCGGCCCGCTCATCGCCGAGCTGGCAGCCATCGTGATCGGTCGACGTGCGATCGATGCCCGACGACTGTGGACGGACGTCTGGCATGGTGCCGAGCACACCTGGGCGGCATCAGCCCTGTCCATCGCCATCGATGACCTGCGGGGTCGCCAACTGGGCATCCCGGCACACGCCCTGTACGGTGGCGCGGTCCGCGACCGAGTCCGTGCCTACGGGGCGAGCACTGGCTACATCGAAGGCAGGGATCCGGCGACGACGTGGCCGGAGGAGACCGCCGACCATGCGGCTCGCGGCTTCACGGCGACCAAGTTCCGGATCGGCCGCTACCCCATCGCCCACGAGATCGCGATCCTGGAGCGGGTCGCTGCCGACCATCCGACCATGACGCTCATGGCCGATGGCAACGCGGCCTACGACATCTCCGAGTCCATCCGGGTCGGCCGGGCACTCGATGCCCTGGGGTTCCGGTGGCTGGAGGAACCGATGCCCCAGCGAGGCGGATACGTGGCCTACGAACGGGTCGCCGCGGCGCTCGACATCGCGCTCGCGGGCGGTGAGATCACCCAGAGCCGGCACGCGGCGATCGAGACCATCGAGCGCGGTTGCTTCGACATCATCCAGCCCGAGCCGGTCATCGTGGGCGGCATCGGTGAGTCGATCTGGATCGGCGAGCTCGCCCGGCTCCATGGACTGGGCTGCGTACCCCACACCTCGGGCAGCATCATCGGCATCGCCGCCGCGCTCCATGCGCTCGCCACCATCCCGGACGCGTCGAACTCGCCGGCCACTGTCGGCCCGTTCCTCGAGGTGGGGACGGACCCCAATCCGTGGCAGACCGAACTGCCAATGACCGACATCCTGGCCCTTGAGGATGGCTTCGTACGCATCCCGACGGGTCCGGGCCTCGGCGTCGACATCGACGAAGGCTATCTCCGGGCGCACAGCGTCTGGAGCCAGGTCATCCGGTAACCGCCGCCGGGGCGGTTTGACAGCGAGCTATCCGAGGCCGTTGAGCAGGCGCAGCACCGGCATCGCTGCGGCGAGGCCATCGGCGATGGTGTCGGGGAGCGTGGGGGCCGTCACCTCGTCGTCGCCGAGGGGTCGCCCGAACACCATGTCCTTCCAGCGGAACATGTCAGCCAACGGATGCTCGACCGGGAAGCCGGGCGGGACGCGCTTGAGCGACTCGTGTGACCGGACCTCACCGAACACGGCCACGAATCCCGGTTCCTCGATGGCGGCGCGAACGCGCTCGGGGTCGTTCCGGATCAGCGCGCGGAGCGCGGCCAGCCGCTCCTTGTGGGGCATCCAGACGCCCCCGCCGAGGTACATCTCACCTGGCTGGAAGTTGAAGTAGCCACCATTCGCGTGCGCCCCGCCGTCCGCGTCGGTGCCGCCTCCTGCGTCGCTGCCGCCGATCCACGGAAAGGTCGCCGCCAGGTGGGTCTTGTAGGGCGACTTGTCCCGACTGAACCGGGTATCCCGATAGATCCGGAAGGGCGACCGGACGGGATCTGAGAGCAGCGGCGTGCCGCGCGCCACGAATCGTTCCGCGACCGCGACGCATAGCAGTGCCATCGGTCGCTTGAGCAGCCGCTCGTATTCCGCCTTGCGGGGCTGGAACCAGGCGCGGTCGTTGTGCTCCGCAAGGTCGGCCAGGAACTGGATGGCCGCTGGGTCGAAGCCGTCGAACCCGGAGTCTGCGCTGACTGCGCCAGAGCGAGCATGCGTTGTGCCTGTCATGGGTGACCTCCTGCAGGCCCGACCCTACACCGCGAGCTGAACGGCAAGGAACTCCGCGGTCCGCGCCATACGTGCCATCCGGAACCGTGCCGAGCCGACGAGGTCCATGAGGTGCCCTTCCCCGGGCACCCGCACGAACTCCACATCGCGGCCGAGGATCCGGAGCGAGGTGTACATCTCTTCGCTCTGGCCGATGGTGCAGTTCTGGTCGAGCTCCGCATGGAGCAACAGGAGCGGCGTGGTGATGCGATCGGCATACCGGATGGGCGATCGGTCGGTCCATGCCGCGGGTCGCTCCCAGGGTGCGCCACCCATCTCGACCAGGAACGAGGTGCCCCCATCCTCGCCCGTCCCGAATGCGCTCACCAGGTCGCTGATGCCGTTCTCGCTGATGGCCGCCCGGAACCGGTCGTCCTGGGTGATCGCCCACAGCGTCATGTAGCCGCCGTATGAGACACCCGTGATGGCCAGTCGCTCTTCATCCAGCCCCCGCGACCCAGCAACCATGTCCACGGTCGCGAGGATGTCAGCCAGGTCGTCGCCACCCCAATCGCCGATGACGGCCGAACCGAATGCGTCGCCATAGCCCATGCTGCCGCGCGGATCGGGGGACAGCACCGCATAGCCGAGCGCCGCGAGACGGTGCGTCTCGAAGCTGAACCGGGCGCCCACGGAATAGTGCGGTCCGCCATGGACCGACACGATGACCGGGCACGGCACAGGGGCGGACACCGATGCCGGGGGCCGGGTCAGCCACGCCTCGACGGGCAGCCCGCCCGGTCCCGTCGCGGCGACGACCTCGGTCGTGCCGAGGTCGACGAGTGCACGCCAATCCTCGTTCTGTCGCGACGCCACACGCTCGTCGACACCTTCGAGCGTGGCGATGGTGACCTCACCCGGGTCATCGGCGTCGGATGCGATGAACGCGAGACGATCCGCGGCCGGCGCCAGCGACCATGACAGGACCGCCCGATCCCCGCCGATGACCATCCGCCACCGGCCGTCGAGGGCGATCCAGCCCAGCGCGCCGCGGCCACCGTCCGCCCATCGGGTCCAGATGCGCCCCCCATCCGCGTCATCGAGCCAGCACATCGTCGCGTCGCCCATACCCCGGCTGTCGTCGGAACGCGTCGTGAGGCCCAGCGCGAACGGCGGGTCGTCCGCGAGCCGCACCTCGGTCGTCGGCCGGCCTCGCCCGTTCGCGTCGACGATGCGCAACCGCCACCCGATGCCGGTCGCCTCGCCCAGCCCATGACCCAGTACCGCGATGCGGGCCGCATCCGGCGACCAGCAGAACGCCGTGACGGGACCGCTGGAGTCGGTCACCTGTGCCGGCGGCTCAGGCCCACGACCGCCGCCGGTCGGATCCACGCGCCAGACATTGGCGACCTGGGTGGCGCGCCCTTCGAGGCCCCGATCGGACAGGAACGCGACGGTCGCGCCGTCCGGTGACCACGCGGGTCGTCGATCGGTCGCACGGCCAGACGTGAGTGCCATCCCCCCTCCGCCACCGGCCGGTACGACCCAGATCGCGCTGCTCGCCCGTCCCACACCGACAGGGTTGCCGTCGCGCTTGTAGTGGTCGTCGGTGACGTCGATCAGGACGTCGTGCGACTGCGGGATGGGGGTCGACACGGACAATGCGAGGTGTGATCCGTCGGGTGACCACGCGGCCTCGCCGACCCCATCGGGTGCTCCGGGCATTGACGTGTCGCTGCCACCGTCTCGATCGATGAGGAAGAGCCGCGACGCATCACCTCGGACGCCCACGAACGCGAGGCGCGATCCGTCGGGCGACCAGCGTGGCGCGTGATCCGAGGCGTCGTCCGGGCTGGGCGATCCGACGACGCCGCCTCGCTCCACGTCGAGGAGCAGGATCTGTGACCGCAGGCCGTCGAGGGCCTCATCGAGCCGCGTCTCGACGCACGCCGCGCGTGTGCCGTCGGGCGATACCTGCACGTCCGATAGCCAGCGCACGGCGAACAGGTCCCGCGGCACGAGCGGTCGACGGCTCATCCGGGCATGGGATACGTGAACTGGACGGTCGGGGGACGCTCGGGCGACTGCAGGTGCCGATACGCATCGGGCGCGTCCTCGAACGCGAAGCCCGTGGCGAGGGCCGCGGTGCGCACCTTGTCCTCGGCAAGCAGACGCAGGAAGTGGCCCTGGTTGCGATTCTCGGTCCAGCGCACCAGGCCGATGGGGTAATCGACCCCGCCCTCTTCGTAGTCGGGGTCGTATCGGCCGGGTCCATAGGCGATCGCGTGGACATACGTGCGGTCCCACATCCGCTGTCGCTCGACGTCCATGCCGTACAGGCCGAGGCCGACGACCCTGCCACGCTGGCGGCACAGGTCGAGCGCGGTGTTGATGGGTTCACTCGACTCGGTCACGACGCCGAGCACGACGGCGTCCGCGCCGAAGCCACCGGTACGACTGCGGACCAGGTCGATGAGATCGATCCCCCTGGGATCGTGGACGTCCGCGATACCCAGCTCCCTGGCGAGCGCGACGCGCCGCGGATCGAGCTCCAGCCCGATCACGTACAGGCCGGCGGCCTGTGCGATCTGGCCCGCAAGCATGCCGATGAGGCCCATGCCGTAGAGCACCACGGTCTCGCCGAACGTGCAGTGGGTCCGGCGCAGTGCCTCCTCCGCCACCGCGCCCAGGGTCACGAACGAGGCATCGGCCAGGGAGACGCCCGGTGGGACCTTCACGACCAGGTTGCGGGGGACCGCGACGATCTCTGCATGATGTGAGCATTGGCTGCCCGAGCAGGCGACCAGGTCGCCCACGGCAAGGTCGGTGACGCCCTCGCCGACCTCGATGATCTCGCCCGACAGGCTGTATCCGAGGGAGATGAGACCCGGTTCCGGCCGACGGGGTTCCAGTGAACCTCGGATGCCCCCCCGGATGTTCGGATACACGTACGGCTCGGCACCCGGGTATTCCTCGTCCCTGGCATCCTCCTCGATGCTCTTGCGCAGGATCCAGGACTCGGTGCCGCTGCTGACCGTGGAGTACCGGGTCCGGACAAGGACCTCACCGCGTCGCAACTGCGGACTGGCTACGTCCTGGATGACAGCCTCACCCTTGAGCGCGAAGATCCGACGCACGTGTGAGTCCCTCCATGGGGCCTGCCTGGCGGTCTGGCCCCGGCTGATGGCTGCATCCCCGAGTCGCGCGACCATGATACGAGATGATCTTTGATCTCCGTGGTGCGGACGGGTCGATGGCACGCTTCGTGCCGCGCTAGACTCGGGCGCGCACCGCACCGGGCGGCTGATGGTGTCGGACAGCGTTCGATCGGAGTGCCACGTGCTCAGGACGACACCGCTGCTCATCAAGAGCGCGGAGGAACAGGTGTACGAGGTCCTGCGGGACGAGATCCTCCACGGCATGGAGCCGGGACGGCCGCTGCGTCTGGCGGACATCGCCGACCGCCTGGGTGTCAGCACGATGCCCGTTCGGACCGCACTCATGCGTCTGGAGAGCGATGGGCTGGTACGCCAGCAGCCCCGCCGGGGTGCCATCGTGGCGCCCCTGGACGTTGAGGACATCCAGGAGATCCAGTCCATCCGGTGCGGCATCGAGGGCCTCGCAGCTCGCCTGGGTGCCGCCGCCATCGAACCCGTTGGCCTGGGGCGTATGGCGGCGCTGCTGTCCGTGCTGGAATCGGCCGTGCAGCGACGCGACCTGGACCAGTACCTGCATATCGCCACGGAGTTCGAGGACGAGTGCTATCGGGCCGCGAAGCGCGCGCGCCTGCTCGGGATCGTCCAGGGGTTCCGTCAGGCAGCCCAGCGGTATGTGCGCCTCGCGGTCGGCGACAGCCCCGACTTCAAGATCGACGCCCACGAACGGTTCTACCAGGCAGTCGTCGACCATGATGGCGCGGTCGCCGAGGCGATCATCCAGGAAGAGCTCCTGTGGACCCTGGACCGCATCGTGGAGCGATTGCGGAGCGAGGCGAGGCCGATCCGCGAGGGGCAGGTCGCGCCACGGACGCAGTTCGCCGTGGGGTCGCAGCCGCACGGCTGACCTGTCCGGGCACGGTCCGTCCGTCCTCAGGCCGCGTGGACGATGACGCCTCCGGCGATGACCAGACGGGGCGCCCGGAGCGCACCGATGTCGGTCAGGGGATCACCATCGACCACCAGCAGGTCCGCGGTCTGCCCTGCCTCCACGGTGCCTGTGTCAGCAACATCCAGGAGCCGTGCAGCAGCAGCGGTCGCCGCGTGCAGGGCGGCCTGGGGCGTCATCCCGTGCCGGACATAGAGTTCCAGCTCCGTGACCATGTCGCCTGGCTCGACCAGTGGTGCGCCACCGTCGTTGCCGGCCACGACGGTCACGCCCTGGCGCACCGCCGCCTCGAACCCGGGCAGCAGGCTGTCGGCCAGACGCTGACATGCCTCGACGACGAAGTCCGGGATGCCCGCCTGGACCCCATGACGCAGGATGACCTCGTCCGACAGCAGTGTGGGCACGAGCGCGATGTCCGCCGCGAGCATGGCCTCGATCGCTCGCTGGTCGAGCCCGTGACCGTGCTCGATGGAGGAGACGCCCGCCGCGATGGCGCTCAGGGTCCCTTCGATGCCCTCCGAGTGGGCTGCGACCGGGACGCCTGCCGCGGCTGCGACGTCGACCACGGCCCGCATCTCCTCGCGTGACAACTGCGGCTCGCCGGCGACCTGACCAGGGGTCATCATGCCGCCGGTCGCCATGACCTTGACGACCTGGGCGCCGGCCGCGATCTGCTCCCGTGCGGCCGCAGCCGCCTCGACGGTCCCCCGGACCTGGGTGGACATGAACGTGTGGCCGTGACCACCGTGAACACAGATGGGCCGGCCAGCGGCCACGATGCGGGGACCAGCGATGCTGCCGGCGACCACCTCCTGGGCCAGGCGGATCGAGAGGCCGTCCGGCGCACCCAGGTCCCGCACCGTGGTGACACCAGCCCGGAGGGTCGCGGCGAGCCGGGCCCGGGCACCGGCGAGGATCGTTTCCGGATCCCGACCGTCCGTCAGCCCCCGCGCTGGATCCGCGCTGCCGTCCATGGTCATGTGGACGTGGCCATTCATGAGGCCCGGTACGACCGTGGCGCCCGCGACGTGCACCTCCCGGTCACCCGAACGGAGCTGCAACCCACGGCCCATCGCCCGGATGCACCCGTCCACGAGGCGAAGGTCGGTCCGGCGCGCGACGACGCCCCGACCATCGACGACCCGGGCATCACGGATGAGCAACGGCGCGGCCGCCGAGGCCGAGGCGGAGGCGACGACCGGGGGCATGGCCGCCCGGGTCATCCGGGGCGGCTCGCGACGAAGGGCGCGATGACTTCGATGGCACGCTCGATGTCGGCGTCGGTGGTGTGCGCATGCGGCGACAGCCGAAGCGAGCCTCCCCGCACCGACGCCCGGATGCGCGCGCTCGAGAGGGCGCGCGCCAGGCCGTCATCATCGGCGATGGGGGCGCATACGAGCGTGGTGCCGCGATCGGGCACCCCGAGCCCTGCCGCCAGCCGCGCGGCCTGGTCGCGCACCTCGAGGAACACGCCGGCCGCCTGCCACTCGTTCAGGAGCCGGAGTGACTGACGCGCGCCGACCCAGCTGAACCATGCCAGGGAGACATCGAACCGGGCGGCATCGGACGCCAACTGCAGCGGACCGCCAAAGTAGCGACCGTAGGGCAGGTCGCCGGCACGCCAGTTGGCCGCGATGGGCTCCAGCGTCTCCCACGACGGCTCGCGGACGTACAGGAATGCAGCGCCGCGAGGGCACAGCAGGTGCTTGTACCCGGCGCACACCAGATAGTCGATGTCATCGATGTACTCGCTCAGGGCGGGCATCATGGGGACCGCCTGGGTGGCATCGACCAGCACCCGCGTGCCATGGGCTCGAGCCGCTTCCGTGATCGCGGCCAGCGGCGCGGCGATACCCGTCTGCATCTGGACGAGGCTCGTGGCCACCAGCGTGGTGCTGGCGCGGATGGCGTCCGGCAGTCCCCCCACAGAGACCTGCCGGACGCGGACACCGCGGCGCTCGGCCACGAGCAACGGGTAGAGCATGGAAGTGAACTCGTCCTCCGGGACGACGACCTCGTCGCCCGAGCGCAGTGACGAGGCAACGGTCGCGACGGCGACACTGACCGCCGGCTGGGTGGCGATCTCGGCCGTATCGGCGCCGATGAGCGTGGCGAACGATGCCCGGCAATCCTCGGCGGCGGAGTCCCAGTCCTCGATCCAGCGTCCCGTGCCCGCCTGCCAGGCCGCGATGGCGGCACGCAAGGCGCGGACGGTGGCCCTGGGCGGCAGTCCGTATGTGGCAACATCGAGGTACACCCGTCCACGCGCCGGTGCGAACGCTGACGCTGTCGAATCAGGCATCGATCCTGGCCTCACCGGTGTGGGGGCACTGCCACTCGGTCGACGCACTCGACCATCGGTGATACCTTATCACAGATCACATCCGCCGCTGCCCGGCTGGCCGATCAGGACGCGCCCTGTCTCGTCTCTGACGCCCGGACCCGGAACCAGGGAGTTGCCCGCCTGATGAACGACGCGTCGCTCCACCTGGATCATTTGCAGCGGGTCTTCGGCAAGGTGCGCGCCGTGGACGACCTGAGCTTGGATGTGCCGTCGGGTTCCTTCCTGACGCTCCTCGGACCATCCGGCTGCGGCAAGTCCACGACACTGTCACTCATCGCGGGCCTGGACAAGCCCGACGGTGGCCGGATCAGGCTTGGCGAGCGCGATATCACCGAAGAGCCGCCCAACGAGCGTCAGATGGCGATGGTGTTCCAGAACTACGCGCTGTATCCCCACATGACGGCCTACGGCAACATCGCGTTCGGGCTCAAGTTGCAACGTCGCCCACGCACCGAGATCGACACGCGGGTGCGTGCTGTCGCGGACGTGCTCGACATCGGGCACCTTCTCGACCGCAAGCCGGGCCAGATGTCCGGCGGTCAACAACAGCGCGTCGCGCTCGGACGGGCCCTCGTCAAGGAACCCGCCGTGTTCCTGCTCGACGAGCCGTTCTCCAACCTCGATGCGGCGCTCCGTTCCCGGATGCGCACCGAGGTGAAGCACCTGCATCTCCGGCTGGGCACGACCTCCGTGTTCGTGACCCACGACCAAGAGGAGGCGATGACCCTCTCGGACATCATCGCCGTGATGCGTGATGGCAAGCTCGTCCAGGCGGGACCACAGTCCGAGATCTATGGCCGACCGCAGCACCTGTACGTGGCCACGTTCGTGGGCAAGCCGCGGATGGGCCTGCTCCAAGGTTCCCTGATCGCGGAGGGCACGGACGTCACGTTCGTGGGCAACGGGGTGCGGGTCAGCCTGGGTTCGTCGGAGTCGCAGGGGCTCGACGGCTCGGGCACCGGTGATGTCACGCTCGGCATCCGCGCGGAGGACCTGACGGTTCGGCTCGACGCTGACGCATCCGGTCCGCGCGTGTTCGATGCCACGGTCCAGTTGCTGGAGCCGATCGGTTCCGATACCTATGTGGAGCTGTCGGTCGGTGATACGTCCCTGGTATCCCGGGCAGCGCCCGACCTGCCGGTCACCCTGGGCCAGCCGATCAAGGTCGAGGCCGTCGGTCGGCTGCACCTGTTCGACCGGACCACCGGGAACCGACTCAACCAGTGAACGCTCCAGGTGGACCCGCTGCCGGAGCGACCGGCGATCCCGGCGCATCCGGGACACTCGGCATGTCCGGGCCAATTGGCCCGGTCCGGGCGGCAGGCCCAGCCCGGGCGGCAGGCCCGGCCCGGGCGGCAGAGGGCGCGTTGTTCACCCTCGATCCGCGGCGTGAATACCCGACACTGGTGCGGGGCGAGGGCTGTCACGTCTGGGACGACCGTGGCAACCGGTATCTCGATGCGATCGCGGGCATCGCGGTCGTCAACCTGGGCTATGGCCGCGGGGATGTCGTCCGGGCGATGGCGGCCCAGGCGGAGGCCCTTCCCTTCGCGGTCGGCAACATCTTCGGCAACCGACCGGCCCAGGAGCTGGCCGGACGCGTCGCAGCCCTGACGCCGGGCGACCTGGACCATGTCCACTTCACGTCGGGTGGCTCCGAGGCCGTGGAGGTCGCGCTCAAGATGGCCCGCCAGTATCACGTGATACGAGGCGAGCCCGAGCGGGACGTCATCGTGTCGCGCTGGACCAGCTACCACGGTGCGACCCTGGGCACCCTGTCGGTCGGCGGGAGTCGCCTACGACGTCGTGCCTACCAGCCGCTGCTCCTCGACACGCCCCACATCCGCGCCGTCAACTCGTACCGGCACGAGGGACCGCAGGCGTTCGCCGATGCCGGTGAGGCCTATGCCGCGGACCTGGAGCGGGCGATCCTCGATGCCGGCCCGACACGGGTCGCAGCCTTCGTGGTGGAACCGATCGTGGCATCCGTTGGTGGCACGCTCGCGCCGCCGGATGACTACTTCCCGCTGGTGCGCGAGATCTGCGACCGATACGGGGTGCTGCTGATCGTGGACGAGGTGGTCACGGGGTTCGGTCGGACGGGTCGCACGTTCGCCGTCGATCACTGGGATGTGGTGCCCGATCTGCTCGTGATGGGCAAGGGCATCAGCGGCGGCTATGCGCCACTGGGCGCCGTGGCGACACGCTCCCACGTCCGCGGGACGTTCGTGGATGCCGGCGCGACCTTCGAGCACATCTTCACGTTCGGCGGCAATCCCATCTCCATGGCGGCGGGCATCGCGGTCCTCGACGCGTTCCGGGACGAGGACATCACGGACAACGTCGCGCGAGTCGGCCCGGCATTCCAGGAGGCGCTCGAACGACTGTGGCGATTCCAGTTCGTGGGCGACATCCGGGTGCGCGGCCTCCACTGCCGCCAGGCCTTCCGGCGCTGCGACCAGGAAGATGCCCTTGATG
>JBBSOS010000014.1:0-15697 GCA_038259505.1 Candidatus Limnocylindrales bacterium
CAGGCCAGCGACCGTGGCGGGATCGGCCAGGATGCCCAGCGCGACCCGACGCTCGGCTGGGCGAAGGCTCGGCAGCTCAGCGCGGATCCGCATCGACAGGCTGGGGGAATCGGTCAGGCTGGGGGGATCAGCCGGGCGGCGCCTCGGTCGAGCCGGCGAACCAGGTGCCGCGTCCGGCGAACCTGGTGCCGTGCGTTGTGCCCGGCGTGCTGTCACGACCGCCTCGGCGAGTGCTCGGCGGATGCGGCCGACGTCCGACCAGGTCCGACTGGGGTGCACCCGATTCGTCAGCAGCGCGACGGTCCTGCCACCGGCGCGGTCGACGACCAGCGACGTGCCCGTGAACCCCGTGTGACCTACCGTCATCGGTCCGCGCAGCATGCCCAAGCTCGCCGGGTCATCGATGCGCACGCCGAGGCCCTGCCCGAACCCCGGTCGCACATCATCGGGCAACTGGTCGGCGCACATCTCGGCCACGGTCGCCCCCTGGAGAACGCGCGCGCCATCGAGTGCCCCACCCAGTCTGATCATCTCCCCCAGGCGCACCAGGTCCGCGGCCGTGCCGAAGATGCCGGCATGGCCGACCGCACCCCCCAGTGACCACGCGTTCTCATCGTGGACACTGCCGCGCAGCATGCCCCGACCGATGTACGACTCGTCCTCGGTGGCCGCGAACCGATCCGCGCGATCCGCGCGATCCGCGCGATCCGCCGCCGGCAGGTAACCCGTATCGGTCATGGCGAGCGGTCCACACACCTGGTCCCGGACCAGGTCCTTGAGCGTGCACCCGGTCACCGCCTCGGCCAGGTACCCCGCGGTGATGAAGCCGATGTCGGAGTAGCTGAACGCCGCACCGGGCGGGCGCTCCAGATGGGCCGACAGCACGGCCTCCTGGCGGGCCTCGATATCGGGCCAGTCGGACCACAGGTTCAGCAGCGCCGGCAGACCCGACGTGTGGCTGAGCAGATGGCGCAGCGATACGGAGCGCCGGACACCGGTCGCGAATGTCGGCAGCCAGGGGTGGATCGGTCCGTCGAGGCTGAGCAGCCCCTGGTCAACGAGTCGCAGCAGCACCGTGGTCGTGAACAGCTTCGTCAGCGACGCGAGGTCGAACACCGTGTCCGGACGCATCGGGACCCGGTCCCCCGGTGGCAGCTCCCGCCCGTCGGCGTCGGCGTACCGGAGCGCATGGCCGACGGACTCGGCGGCCTCGACAGTCCCATCCCGGAGCACGAGCGCGACCGCGCCGGGGTACGCCGGGTGCGGACGACCCGTCAACCCCGACTCGAGCACGGCCCGGATGGCTGCCGTCACGCCCGTCGCTCACCTGGCATGCATTTCGCCCCCTGGCACGCATCTGCTCCCTGGCACGCATCCACGACCGGACCGCCGATCGCGACCAGACCGCATTCGCGATCGTCACATCGTTACCCAGTATCACGGAAGCATGTCAACCCTTGACGCGCACACCGCACTGGTGGGAGGATCACCGCACGCGCTCGGCAGGTGGCCGGGTGTGGGACGGTGGGCCGCCGGGTCCACCCGCCGCGGCGAGGAGGCCGCGTCATGGAGGACGAGTTCACGATGCAGCACCCCAGAACCAGGCGACGAACCTGGTCCGCATTCCTGGGCCTGGCGCTCGCCGGGTCACTCTTGGCGACCGTGGCCGGGCCGACCGTGGCGCAGAGCCCGGTGGCCTCGATGGCCGCGCCCAGCGGCACCAGCCCGGCGGCCTCGATGGCAGCACCCAGCGGCACCATCGTCGTGGGCATCACCAGCGACGTCGACCAGATGTTCCCGTGGAAAGCCACCCAGTTCCAGGCCGTGGCTGTCCTGGGCAACATCTATGGCACCCTCACGGAGCTGGACCAGGATCTCAACGTGGTGCCGGGCATCGCCGAGAGCTGGGAGGCATCCGAGGACGGGACGACCCTGACCTTCCACATCCGTGACGGCGTCACGTTCCAGGACGGTACGCCGCTGACGTCCGCTGACGTCAAGGCATCGCTCGACGCGATCATGGATGAGGCCACGGCTGCTGTGGCACGGTCGACCCTGGGGTCGGTGACCGCGGTCGACGCCCCCGATCCGAGCACCGTGGTGCTCACCCTCAGTGGAGCCGATGCCGGGATCCTGGCCGGTCTGTCGACCGTGAACATGGCCATCCTGCCCGCAGGCGCGACCGAGGCCGCCCTCAGCGCTCAGCCCAACGGCACCGGGCCCTTCGCGTTCGCGTCCCGCACACCCAACGAGTCGATCAGCCTCGTCGCGAACCCGGACTACTGGGGCGGCGCGCCCAAGCTCGCCGGCGTGGAGTTCCGGATCATCCCCGACGAGACCTCCATCGTGGCCGGCATCCAGGCCGGCAACGTCAACCTCGCGGTGCTCAATGACCCGCTCGTGGCCCAGAACGCCGAGAGTGACGGCATCGCCATCACGCGCACCCCGCAACTGGCCTATCACGTGCTGCAGCTGAACGCGGCCAAGGCACCCCTGGACGACCTCAACGTGCGGCTGGCCATCACATGTGCCATCGACCGGCAGCAGGTGCTCGATACCGCGGCACTGGGCGAGGGCGAGATCACCGGACCCATCACCTCACCCGCCTATCGGAGCGACCCGAATGCCCGTCCCTGCCCCACCCGGGACCTGGACAAGGCCAAGTCGTATCTCGCCGCGGCAGGCCATGCCGACGGGCTGACCGTCAAGACCATCGTCTCTCAGGGTGAGTACGCGACATCCGTCAACGAGGCACAGAACATCCAGGCACAACTGGCCGACGCGGGCATCACGCTCGACGTCGAGACCATGGACATCGACACCTACGTCAAGCGCTGGCTGGACGCGGACTTCGAGACCGCGGTCGCCCTCAATGGCGGCCGGCCCGATCCGGACGGCATGTATGGCCGCTACTTCACGAGCACCGGCAACCTCAACAAGGTGGCTGGCTTCTCGTCCCCAGAGCTGGACGCGCTGTTCGCCCAGGGCAAGGCGACCATCGACCCGACCGCCCGCAAGGCGATCTACGACCAGATCTCGACGTACCTCGAGGACAACGCGGTCTGGGAATGGCTCTTCACGAGCGACAACTACACCGCCACCACGCCCAACGTCAGCGGCTTCGTGCCCATGGCCAACAACTCCCTCCAGTACCTCCGCCAGACCGAGCTGCAGTAGCTCGGGGTCGGGCCTGACCATCGCGATATCCGGGCTGGGTTCGCCCGTGACCGATCAGCGCGTGAGACGCCGGGGACGCCGGCTCGCCCGTCGGCTGGTCGAGATCGGGCTCACCCTGGTCGGCGTCGCGGTCCTCGTCTTCGTCACCCTCCGGGTCATCCCCGGTGACCAGATCACCGCGTCCCTGGGGACCGAGGCCGGGGACCTCACGTCAGCCCAACTGGACGCGCTGCGTGCGTACTACGGCATCGACGAGCCGCTCGTCAACCAGTTCACGGGCTGGCTCGGCAGCGTGCTCACCGGCAACCTCGGGGTCTCCCAGGGCTCCGGCCAGTCGGTCCTGGACATGACCCTGTCCGCGCTGCCCATCACGCTCGAGCTGGCGGTCATCGCGACCGCCATCGGCCTCGTCATCGGGATCCCGCTGGCGCTCCTCTCGGCGTCGCGCCCGAACAGTCTCCGGGATGCTGCCGCCCAGACCGTGGGCCTTGCCGGTCTGGCGATCCCCAGCTTCCTGCTGGGCTCACTGCTCATCGCGTATGTCTCGAAGTGGTTCCGCTACAACCCCAACTCACTCGGCTTCGCGCGGCTCCAGGAGGACCCGTCGCTCAACCTCCAGCAGATGCTGTTCCCGGCACTCGTGCTCGGGTTCGGACTCGCGGCGCCCATCATGCGCACCGCGCGGTCGTCGCTGCTGGAGGTCCAGAGTCAGGACTTCGTGCGCACCGCGCACGGCAAGGGCGTGGCGCCGGGCCGGATCCGGACCCGGCACGTGCTGCGCGCGGCGCTCATCCCCATCGTGACCATGACCGGCATCCAGTTCGGCTACCTCCTGGGTGGCGCCATCGTGGTGGAGCAGATCTTCTCGGTGCCGGGCCTCGGTCGCCAGGTGCTGCTGGGGCTGCAGCAGAAGGAGTACGCCGTGGTCCAGAGCACGGTCCTCGTCATCGCGCTCCTGTTCGTGCTGGTCAACCTGGTCACCGATCAGCTCTATCGGGTGGTCGACCCGCGGGTGCGCGCGGCGTGATGGGTGGGTGCGTGGTGCGATGTGCCGAGAGCCGTCGCGTGGAGGCGCGGCCGTGACCGCAGGGACCATGCCCGCCCACATGTCCGCGATGGAGCCCGCGTCGCGGGTGCCCGTGTGGCGCCGGTTGCTGCGCAGCCGGAGTGGTCTCGTCGGGCTCATCCTGACCGGCGTCGTGGTCGTTGCGGCACTCATGGCGATGCTCCAGTTGACCCCGTTCGATCCCGTCTCACAACGCCCGGTCGACCGATTCTCGAGCCCGAACCTGACGTACCTGTTCGGCACCGACCAGTTCGGTCGCGACATCTTCTCGCGGGTCGCCGCGGGCGCCGGCACCTCGCTCCTCGTGGCCATCGTGGCAGTGGCCGTCGCCTCCCTCGTCGGCACTGCGGCGGGCGTCGTAGCGGGCTACTTCGGGCCTCCGGTCAGCCCACCGGTGCTGGGTGTCGCGAACGTGCTGTTCGCATTCCCGCCGCTGCTGCTGGCACTGGCGCTCGCATCCGCCCTGACGCGTACCTGGTTCACGGTCGCCATCGCCATCGCCATCGTGTACGTGCCCATCTTCATCCGGGTGTCCCGGGGGCCGGTGCTGGCGCTGCGCGAGGCGGACTTCGTGCGTGCCTCACGGGTGCTGGGCTTCACCACGGCCCGCATCCTCTTCCGGCACGTGGTGCCCAACATCACGGCCGTGATCATCGTCCAGGTCACCCTCGCGATGTCGTGGGCGGTGCTCACGGAGGCGTCGCTGAGCTTCGTGGGCCTGGGCACTCCCCCACCGGCACCGGCGCTGGGCTCGATGGTGCTCGATGCCAAGTCGATGGTCACCAGCGCCTGGTGGACGATGGTCGCGCCGGGCGCGATGATCATCGTGTTCGTGGTCGGGCTCAACCTGCTGGGCGACGGTCTGCGGGACGCTCTTGACCCGCGCTACGACGCCGACCGATGAACGACCACTCCGACCGATGAATGACCTCGAGGGCCTCCTGACCGAACAGGTCGATCCGCGCTATGCCCACATCGACCGGGCGTCCGTGGCGGAGTTGGCGATGCTCATGAACGAGGCGGACGCGAGCGTGCCGCTCGCCATCAGGGCCGCGATGGACCGCATCGTGCCGGCCATCGAGAGCGTCGCGGGGCAGCTCGCCCGGGGCGGCCGGCTGCTCTACGTGGGCGCGGGCACAGCCGGACGGATGGGCGTCCTGGACGCGTCGGAATGTCCGCCGACCTTTGGCACGCCACCGGACCTGGTCCGGGGCATCATCGCGGGTGGCCCTGATGCCATCCTCGCATCGCGGGAGGGCGCCGAGGATGACGACGACTCCGGTGCCGCCGCCATGGCATCGGCCGAGGTGGGCCCCCTCGATGCCGTCGTGGGCATCGCGGCCAGTGGACGGACACCCTTCGTCATCGGTGCCCTGCGCGCGGCCCGTGACCGCGGGGCACTCACGGTCGCCTTGTCCTGCAACGTCGACACGCCCATCAGCCGCGAAGCTGCGCTGGCCATCGAGATCCCGGTCGGCCCTGAGGTGTTGGCTGGGTCCACCCGGCTGAAGGCGGGCACCGCACAGAAGCTGGTCCTGAACATGATCTCGACCATCGCCATGGTCCGACTGGGCAAGACGTGGGGCAACCTCATGGTCGACCTGCGGGCCACCAACGAAAAGCTGCGGGAGCGAGCGATCCGCATCGTCCAGACCGTCACGGGTGCCGACCGGGAGGCGGCCACGATTGCGCTCACGGCGGCTGACTGGGAGGTCAAGCCGGCGATCCTGGCCCTCGGTCGAGGCATGGATATCGCGGAGGCACGGCGGCGGTTGGCCATCGACGGTCGGCTGCGGGTCGCCATGGAGGAGGAGCGATGAAGGTCCTGGGCATGATCTCGGGCACGTCCCATGACGGCATCGATGTCGCGGTCGTGGACCTCCATGCAGCGGGCGACGTGCTCCACGGCCGGCTGCTGCACTCCGGCAGCGTGCCGTACAAGCCGGCGCTGCGGCAGCACCTGGTCCGGACGCTGCCGCCCGCGGAGCTGCGCTTCTCGGACGTGTGCGAGCTCGACACCCGCATCGGACAGGCCTTCGCGGCGGTCGCCGCCGACGCCATCGCGGCCAGCGGTCCGGTCGACCTCATCTGCTCCCACGGGCAGACGGTGTTCCACTGGGTCGAGGGCTCGCACGCCCTGGGCACGCTCCAACTGGGCGAGCCTGCCTGGGTCGCGGAGCGCACCGGGGTGCCCGTGGTGTCCGATGTGCGCGCCCGGGACATCACGGTCGGCGGCCACGGCGCGCCGCTCGCATCACTGATGGATGTGCTGTTGCTGGGTGGCCTGCCGGGGACACCAGCGGCACTCAACCTGGGCGGCATCTCCAACATGACCGCGCTTCGGGGCGGGGCAGGGTCGGCACGTGGCCGCGGCCCGATGGCGTTCGATATCGGCCCGTCCAATGCGCTCATCGATGCGGCGGTGCGCCAGATGACCGATGGCGCGCAGGGCTACGACCGGGATGGCCGACTGGGTGCGACCGGCCATGTGGACGAGGCCGCTCTCGAGGACCTGCTCACGGAACCCTACTACGCGCTGCCGGCGCCGAAGTCGACGGGCAAGGAGCTGTTCAACGACGCCTATCTGGGGGCGCTTCGGGACCGGCACCCCGAGCTGGCCGGCGCGGACCTGGTCACGACACTGACGATGCTGACTGCGCGCACGGTCGGGGACGCAGCTGCGGCGGCCGGCGTCGACACCCTCGTCTGCTCGGGCGGTGGCTGTGACAATCCGACCCTGATGGGCATGCTGCGCGAGGCCGCCACCGGCATCGATGTGCGGCTCGTCAGCGAGTTCGGGGCGCCGACCGACACCAAGGAGGCGATCTGTTTCGCGCTCATCGGATGGCACACCATCCATGGGTTGGCCGGCGCCATCCCGGGCTGTACCGGCGCGACCGGGGCCCGGATCCTGGGTTGCATCACGCCCGGTGCCACTCCCCTGCGGCTGCCGGAGCCGGTCGTGACCGCGCCTTGTTCCCTGCGGCTGGAGCCCCTCCGCGCGTGACGGCCGCCGCTCCCCTGGTGACGGCTGCTGCTCCCCTGGTGACGGCTGCTGCTCCCCTGCTGGAGGTCCGGAACCTCTCGGTCGTCGCGCGATCGCGACGCGGGGACCTGGAGATCGTCCACGGCATCGACCTCACCGCAGCGCCCGGCGAGGCCGTCGGTGTCGTGGGCGAGAGTGGCTCGGGCAAGTCGCTGACGATGCTCGCGGTCATGCGCCTCCTGGCGCCGCCGCTCACCATCGCTCGTGGGAGCGTCCGGTTCGAGGGTCGGGAGTTGACGACGCTGCCGGAGTCGGACATGCGCCGGCTGCGCGGCGACCGGCTGGCGATGGTGTACCAGGACCCGATGACGTCGCTCAACCCGCTGATGCGCATCGGCGACCAGGTCGCGGAAGCGATGACGGCACACGGCGTGGCTCGATCGGAGGCGTACGGTCGGACCCTGGAGCTGCTGTCGCGGGTGGAGCTGCCCGATCCGGGACGTGCCGCGAGGGCCTACCCGCACGAGCTGTCGGGCGGCATGCGCCAGCGTGCCGTCATCGCGATGGCGCTCGCCATGACGCCGCGGCTGCTCATCGCGGACGAGCCCACGACCGCGCTCGACGTGACCATCCAGCGCCAGATCCTGGCCGTCGTCAACCAGCTCCGGCACGACCTGGACATGGCCACCATCTGGGTCACCCATGACCTGGGTGTCGTGGCCCAGCTCGTGGAGCGGGTCATGGTCATGTACGGCGGCTTCGTCGTGGAGGAGGCCCCGGTCGACCGACTGTTCCACGCGCCCCAGCACCCCTACACGAGCGCCCTCCTGGCCGCCCTCCCCGACCCCACCGACGATGGTCGGCCGCCACTCGCCCAGATCCCGGGCCGGCCGCCCGTGGCCACGGACCATATCGAGGGATGTCCGTTCCGGCCCCGCTGTGCGCAGGCACGCGACGCGTGTGCCGTGAACCCGCCGCTGGAGGCACGTGGGCCCGGTCGGGTCGCCTGCTGGGTGCCGCCAGAGGAGTGGACGATCGAGTGACGCTCGAGGCCATCGACCTGGTCAAGCGGTACCCGGTGCGGGACAGCGACCGGCTCATCAGCGCGGTCGCGGGCGTGTCCGTCCGGGTCGATGATGGCGAGACGCTGGGTGTGGTCGGGGAATCAGGTTGCGGCAAGTCGACGCTGGCCATGCTGCTGGGGCGCCTGGAGGAGCCGACGAGCGGCCGGGTGCTCCTCGACGGCGTCGATGTCACGGCCGCGCGCAGCCGCGAGCTGCGAGCCCTGCGACGGCGCATCCAGCTCGTGTTCCAGGATCCGTACTCGTCGCTCGACCCGCGCCGGACCGTCGGGGACACGCTCGGCGAGGTGCTCGTGGCCCATCACCTCCACGGGGATGCCACCGGCCGGGCACGCCGGGTGGCGGAGCTCATGGACATGGTGGGACTGGCACCCGGGTTCGCGCGGAGCTACCCGCACGAGATGTCCGGCGGACAGCGACAGCGGGTGGGCATCGCTCGGGCGCTGGCGGTCGAGCCGACGGTGTTGCTGCTCGACGAGCCGGTATCGGCGCTCGATGTCTCGGTGCGGGCGGAGATCATGAACCTGCTGGTCCGGCTACGGGAGCAACTGGGTCTCAGCTACATGTTCATCAGCCACGACGTTGCGATGGTCCGCCACCTCTCGGACCGGGTGGTCGTGATGTACCTCGGCAAGATCGTCGAATCGGGACCCTGGAAGGAGGTCATCGACCGGCCACGCCACCCCTACACGGAGGCGCTGCGGGATGCCGTGCCGGTACCCGATCCGCGCGCGGCCCGGACGACGGAGCCGGTGGTCAAGGGCGAGGCCACCGATGCGCCGGCTCTGGGGGTCGGCTGTTCGTTCGCGCCGCGGTGCCCGCTCGTCGAGGACGTCTGCTGGCGCCTGGAACCGCCACTGGTGGACCTGACGCCAGGTCACCTCGTGGCATGCCACGTGCGAGCCCGCGAGGCGGGGATCGCCGAGCCGGTGACGGCGGCCGGCGCTGGCCGGGCGCCAGCGGCGTGACCGCGCGCCGCGACCTCGGCGCCAGCGGCGTGACCGCGCGCCAATGATCGAGATCCGCCCAGCCGCGCCAGCGGACCTGGACGCCGTCACCGCACTGTTCCTGCGCTGCTGGCAGGAATCGTATGCGGGGGTGCTGCCCGATCGTGTCATCTCAGTCTTCGACGACACCCGGGCGCGCGAGCTATGGCGCCGGGCGATCCAGACGCCGGGGGTGGGTACCCAGGGATTCGTGGCCGTGGCCGATGGGCGCGTCGTCGGTATCACACGCCTGGGCCCGGATCCCGACGACCCGGTGGCGGGCCACGTCTTCAGCCTCTACGTCGACCCGTCGATGCAGGGGCAGGGCATCGGCGGTCAACTGCTGGAGGCGGCCGACGCCTGGTTCCGGGCCCGCGGCTGGGATCGGGCCACGCTCTGGGTGTTCGCCGCGAACGACGCCGCGCTCCGGTTCTACGGGCGCCACGGCTGGCAGCCGGACGGCGGCCAGCGCAGCCAGGACGCATTCGGCGAGCCGGAGATACGACTGCGCCGGGACCCCGGTGGCCCCGTCGCGGAATCGGCGGCTGACCGCGGCTGACCGGTTGACCGCGACCCTGCAGAGCCGGGTCAGGTCGCGTCCAGGACCTCGCGCAGCCTCGCACTGAACGCGTCAGGCTCCCCGGTCTGGCCGTACTCGCCACCCAGGAAGCCGGAGTGGTCGCCGGGGAACTCGACAGGATCCCGGCCCAGTTGCACCGCGAGCGCTTCGCCCGCCCGGTGGGCCAGCGCCTCACCGGACCCGACACCCACCGCGATCACGATGTCCGTGGACGCGCCGCGCAGGGCCCCGATGTCCGGCCGATAGCCGGTCGACGTCAGCATGTTCTGGGCGAGCAGCGGGTCGGTGCGCGTGCCGTCATCCTCGGCCGGCATCCCGAACATCTGCGGATCCGGGCCCGGCTGGCTCGCGAACTCGGCAGTGAAGGGGCCCTCGTGGGAGACGAGGGCCATGAAGTGGGCCATGCCTGGGCCGAACCCGCGCTGCTCGTAGGTCTTGTTGACCGCCCGGCATGCCGCCAGGGCCGCCTCATGATCGGGGACCAGCGCGGCCAGCGGCGGCTCGTGCGCGACGAGCATGTGGACATCGTCCGCGTGTGCCACCACGAGTGCCAGTGCGTTGATGGCGCCACCGCTGCTGGCGAACAGGTCGACGGGTCCGAGGGCGATGGTGTCGATCAGCCGGTGCAGGTCGTCGGCGTGCTGCTCGGGCGTCGACGGGCTCGCAGGATCATCCCTGGTGCTTCGCTCGACCCCGCGCGGGTCATAGGTGATGACCGTCCGGTCCGGGAAGTGGCCAGCCAGCGTCACGAAGCCGCCCGCGCCCATGGGCGAGCCGATGATCAGGAGCGGTCGATGGGTCGTGCCGGCCACCGTTCGGACATCGTATGTGAGCACGGCGCCCGGGACTGGCAGGGTCGCGGTCGTCGGGATGGTGGCGGGTGCCTGGGTGGTCATGCGGATCCTCCTTCGTCGGTCGTGGATGGTCTGGCTCAGGGCAGGGTGCCGTCGGACCAGCGCCCGCTACGCGGCGTCCTCTGCCAGCAGGCCGTCGATCTGGCCGATGGCTTCCCGCAATCCCTCCTCCATGCCCATGTCCAGGACCTGCTGCATGGCCTCACGGCTCGGGAACCGGCTGGTCATCGTCATGCGGGTCTTGCCGCTATCGATCGATTCGATGGTCACCCGTGCCTCCGTGACTGGTAGCTTCGGATCGGGAGTGCCGTCCTTGCTCGCGAAGCCGTCCCGGAACTCCAGGTTCCGCGGCGGTTGCATTGCCACGATCTCCCACCAGCCATGCGCCTCATCGCCGTCGGGACCGGTCATGTGATAGGCCGTGTGGCCACCCGGCGTGAAGTCGTGACGAGTGAAGGTGGCCGGCCAGGTCGGCGGTCCCCACCAACGCTCCAACTGGCGTGGGTCGGACCAGAGACGCCAGACCCGATCGGGGGTCGCCACGAACTCCGCGGTCATGCGCATGGTGAGCGCGTCGAGGTCCTTGTCGACGGCAGTGACGGTCATCGGTGGGTCTCCTTCGCTGACATATCGATGGCGACTGGCTCGCTGCCGTCGTCCATCGGCTCTTCCAGCAGCCGCGCCATGCGATCGATGCGATCGCGCCACAGCTGCTCATATCGGTCGAGCATCCGCTGCGCCATGCGGATGCCCTCGACATTGCTGCGCACGAGCTTGCGTCGGCCGATGCGCTCCTTGGTCACGAGCCCCGCCCGTTCCAGCACGGCGATGTGCTTCTGGACCGCCGCGAAGCTCATGGGGTAGTGCGCTGACAGCTCGACCACGCCTTCGTCCCCGGCCATGGCGCGGACCACGATGTCCCGACGGGTCGCGTCCGCCAGAGCGGCGAAGACACGGTCCGGATCGGGCCACGGGCCGGGGCTGGGAGTGGTCGTTGCGGTCAGCACACATACAACCATACGGTTGTACATCCCGGATGTCAAGCGGTCGGGCCGTCGACGGGCAGGCACTCGCACTGGCCGGCACTCGCACTGGCCGGCACTCGCACTGGCCGGCACTCGCCCTGGCCGGCATCCGCGCCGCGCAGCATTCACGGTGGGCCCAGGGACGTACGCTCTCCGGTGATGGCCAATGACCCGCGCTCGTCCGGTCCCCGGTTCCTCGTCGCGCGGAACCCCGACCCCGAGAGTTCCCTGCCTTTCCTGCTGCGGCTGCCGCTCGAGGGCGGCCTGGTGCTGAAGGCGCGCGACACGTGGCCGCGGACCGCGCGCGTCTATTGTCACCGCGCCGAGGAGGGCTGGCCGTCGGATCCGGACCTCGTCGAGGACGTCGCTGTGATCGAATGCCGGCGTCGGGGCGTCTCGGTGGATCTGGTGCTGGACCGGCCACGCGAGAACCGCTCGCAACTGGTGTTCACGCGCCTGCCAAGTGGCCGCGAGGGGATCTTCTGGCAGACCCGCAAGGTCGTGGGGACCGCGCGGCCGGGCGCCCGGATCCCCGGTCGACGCGTCTCCGACCTGGGTGCGCGCCTGACCATCGTGGTCGATACCCGCGAACGGTACCCGTGGCGGTTCGCCAAACAGCAGGTGGACATCGAGCGAGCCGCCCTGCTCGCTGGTGACTACGCGGTCCACGGGCCCGACGGCGCGGTCGTCGCGGCGGTAGAGCGCAAGGCGCTGGCCGACCTCGTCGGCTCGCTCAACACCGGCACCCTGGTGTTCGAGCTGGCTCGCCTGTCGACCCTGACGCGCGCCGCGGTCGTGGTGGAGGATCGCTACAGCAAGCTGGTCGCGCACGCTCACGCTCCGGCAGGCTTCCTGCCGGACCTCCTGGCACGCGTCCAGGTGCGTTACCCCGAGATCCCCATCGTGTTCCTGGAGACCCGTGCGTTCGCCGAGGAATGGGCCTATCGATGGCTCGGCGCAGCGCTCGTCGAGGTCACGACCGAGATCTGACCGCTGTCGGCTCGGTCCACCACACGTCACCGTGGGCTGGGAGCGGCGCGAACCGAACCGTTCGACGTGTCTCGCCGACCTGCCTACCTGGCCAGGACGACCTCGATGCCGGCCAGCACGAGTTCGAGCTTGCGGGCCGACAGTCGGCCCGTGCGTTCCTGGAGCACGGCGCGATCGAGCGCCACGACCTGCGACACATTGGCCACCGAATCGCGCGACAACCCGGTCTGGCGCGAGGTGAGTGCGACGTTCCCGGGAGCGTCTGCCCAGCGCATGTTGCTGGTGAGCGGAACGCAAACGGCAGTTGCCAACGTGCTCCGGTTGAACGCGTCGGATTGCACCACCACCACCGGACGTCTGAAGCCAGGGCCCGAACCAACGGGCGCTGGCAGCTCAGCCCACCAGACGTCACCCTGGGCGATCACCACTCGCTGCGCTCCAGGATCGTGCGACTGGCGGCCGCGACGAACGGATCGGGCCCCGGGTCCAGGCCGGTGACGACCTGGTCCAGGGCTTCAGTCACCTCGTCTGGTGCGTGCCGCGCGAGGTACTCGCGCAAGGCGGTGCTGTAGACCGCGCTCCTGGAACGCCCATCGCGATGCGCCAGGCGCTCGACCTGCTGGAACACCTCGTCTGGAACCGACACGGCAGTCTTCATACCCGTAGTATACCCGCCGCTGAACGCCGCCCGGGCGTGCTCGGGGCGCCCCCACGCGACCGCCGAAACCACGTCCGCCCTCGATCACGTCCGCCGGTTGCATCACCCGTGATACCGTGTGAGACATGCGGACCGTGTCGATCAGGGACTTGCGGAACAAGGGTGGCGACGTCATCGACCGCGTGGGCCGCGGCGAGCGGCTGACCGTGACGCGCGATGGCCGGCCTGTGGCCGAGCTGGTGCCAGTGGGGCGGATCACGCTCGATGCCGCCACGTTGCTCGATCGATGGGCCATGCTCCCGAGGATGGATCCGGCCAGGCTCCGGTCGGATGTCGACGGGCTGCTGGACCAGGCGCTGTGACGGCCGAGCGACCGGCGACAGGGCTCATCGATACCAACGTCGTCATCCTCCTGTCGCGACTCCGGGACCCCGCGGCCCTGCCGGCTCGCCCGCTCATCAGTGCGGTGACCCTGGCCGAGTTGACGGTCGGCCCGCTGGTGGCAGCTGACGATGGCGAACGAGCCATCCGCCAGGCACACCTCCAGCAGGCGGAGGCGGACTTCGACCCCCTGCCGTTCGATGCGCCCGCGGCGCGGGCCTTCGGTGGCGTCGCGGCGTCGCTGCGGCGGGTCGGCAGGAAGCCTGCGGCGCGGGCGTGCGACGCTATGATCGCAGCGACGGCCATGGCCCACGGCTTGCCGCTCTACACCACGGACCCCGAGAGGTACCAGGGCATCGAGGGCCTGGATGTCGTCGAGGTCCGACACCCCGACGCATCGAGCTGAACCTTGATGGGTCGCACGCCGTGACTGGCGGCACTCGACCCGCCCACAGTGACCTCGCTTCCGGGACATGCGGTTCGTGGATGGGCGCGCCCGGACGGACACAGCTGGCACGACGCTGATCCATCGTCGGATCATGGCCGGCCTCGCCCATCACCGACTCCCGTCCGCATCCAGGCCCGGGGTCATGTCGCCCACGTGACCGGTACGTTCGGGCTGGTGCGTGGTGGCACCCGTGACCCGATGGTGGTTCGACGCACAGGAGGTCGATGTGACCGATCCGCTCATCCCCACGCTCGTATGATCACGCCCATCCTCGGCTGCCCTGGCGACGGGCGACCGGCTGGCCGGTCCCGGTGAGTACGCCCCGGCCGATGCCCGTCGTCTGCCCGCGATGCCGCGCCGAGATCGAACCGTTGCCTATCGTGTACGGCTATCCGACGCACGCGACGTTCCTGGAGGCGGAGGCCGGACGCGTCAGCCTGGGCGGTTGCATGGTCGGGCCCGAGTCGCCGGAGTTCGAGTGCCCCGAGTGCGAGGCCACCATCCCGTTACCGGCACGACTGAGCGGTGCGATCTGGGGCCATCTCGCTGGTACGGACGATGCTCCGTGACATGCAGTCCGCGGCGGAGGTGAAGCCCAAGCACCACCAGGCACCAATCCCGTTGACGCCCGAGCAGCAGCGCATCGTCGAGTTCGGTGATGGCCCGCTGGTGGTCATCGCGGGCGCGGGGACCGGCAAGACGCGGGTGATCGTGGAGCGGGTCAGGTACCTGCTCGACGAACGCCCGGAGCTGAAGCCGGAGCAGATCCTGGTCCTGACCTACAACGTCAAGGCGACCAGGGAGCTCCAGGACCGCCTCAGCACGACGGTCGGAGCAGCCGTCAGCGCCCACCTGCATGTGTCGAACTTCCACAGCTTCTGCCACCGGATCATGGCCGAATCGGCCGCGGAAGCCGGCATGCCACCCAACCCCGACGTGCTGGACGGCATCGGCCAGTACCTGCTGCTGCGGGACATCCGGCCGCGACTGCCCCTGATCTATCACACGGACTGGGCACTCTCGGAGTTCGTGAAGCTCATCAACCGGGCCAAGGACGAGCTGGTCACGCCTGCCGATCTCGAGCGGTTCGTGGCCGAGGAGCTGGCGGTCTTCGAGGAGCGCTTCGGCAGCTACGACGATGCAGCGCTCCGGCTCGCCACGCAGGGCGACCTGCGCGGCCCACGCGATGTCCGGGCTGCCTACGCGACGATCCGCAAGCACGAACGGGCGGAGGACGCGGGGCGCACACCCACCTACGATCCCGACACGGCCACCAAGACCGCCGACCGAGAAGCGCGTCGCCACGTTGGCGGCAGTGGCCGGGCGGTCACCAGGAAGCAGATCCCCGCGGAACTCCACCCAGAGATCGACGCGCTCGCCGCCACCTACGTCACGGACGGTGCCGCGCTGGAAGTGATGCGCCTCACGGAACTTGCGGCTGTCTACCGCGCGTACCAGACCGAG
>JBBSOS010000015.1:0-15413 GCA_038259505.1 Candidatus Limnocylindrales bacterium
ACACGGCTGACGCTGGCCATCCAGCGGCGGCTCCGGGGAAGTGGGGACGGCACGGCGCCGGCAAGCTGCACCTCGCTGGATATCGGAACCGAGTTCGTCAAGGCGCTGGTGTTCCGGATCGAGGACGGCACGGGTGTCGTGACCGGCACCGGGCGGACGCGCCAGGGTCTCGGACACATGCAGGCCGCCACCGTGACGGACATCAAGGGGGTCGTCGAGAACTGCCGCTCAGCGCTCGCCGAGGCCGAGGCGGCGGCGGGGCTCCATCCCACCCAGGTCATCATCGGCATCGCGGGCGAACTGGTGAAGGGCTTCACGACCAGCCACAGCCAGGAACGACGCAAGCCGGACGCACCCATCACGGAGCAGGAGCTGGACAAGCTCGTCGAGGGTGTCCAGCACGAGGCACTCCTGGAAGCGGAGCGCTCCATCACCTGGGAAACGGGCCTGCCGAGCGTCGATGTGCGCCTGGTGCACGCCGCCGTGACAGGTTCGATGATCGACGGCTATCCGGTCACCAACCCGGTCGGTTTCAAGGGGCGCCACGTGCGCATCAGCGTGTTCAACGCCTTTGCGCCGCTCATCCACCTGGGCGCACTCCAGACGGTCGCTGCGCGGCTCGGACGGGAGTTGCTCGCCGTGGTCGCAGAGCCCTACGCCGTCGCCCGCTGCATCAACCAGGACGAGCTCGGTCCTGCGGGGGCGCTGTTCGTGGACGTCGGCGGTGGCACCACCGATATCGCGCTGGTGCGCCAGGGTGGCGTCGAGGGGACGCGCATGTTCGCCCTCGGCGGCCGCGCCTTCACCAAGTCGCTGGCCGACCGGCTGCAGTTGCCGTTCCCGGAGGCCGAGGCAGCCAAGATCAGCTTCGCGACCGGTCAGGAGGTGGACGAGCGGGAGACCATCGAGTCCATCATCGCGGAGGATGTATCGGTCTGGTCGGCGGGCGTCGAGTTGGTGCTCGAGGAGTTCGGCAAGCACGGCCAGCTGCCGGCCCGGATCGAGTTGTGCGGCGGTGGTTCAAGGTTGCCCCAGCTCGCGGCCGCCCTGCGCGACCCGGCATTCTCGCGGGACCTGCCCTTCGTGCGGCCGCCCAGCGTCGCGACCATCGAGCCGTCGCAGGTCCAGGGCATCGCAGACCGCACCGGCAAGCTCGTCGACCAGCAGGACGTGACGCCGATGGCCCTCGCCTGGCAGGCCATCGAGTTGACGAGCCCCGAGCAGCCCCTCGACGCGGCGCTCAAGCGCGTCCTGCGAGGGATGCGCGTCTAGCAGGACCCATCCCGGACCGGATGCCCAGATGAGACACGCCGCGGGCCTCTGTAGACTCCGACATACCTTGAGACCGGAACACGTCCACACCTACGTCTGATGAGCGTCTGGTACCTCGAACTGGACGATGAGATCACCGATGCGGTCGCCCGGCTGCGCGCAGCCAGGGACGAGCGTGTCGTGCTCGTCGTGCCACCCGGCTCGCGTATCGGCACGGGTCGCATCAACTTCCGGCTGCTGGCACGCGAGGCCGCATCGCGTGGCCTGGCCATCGCGGTCGTTAGCGGTGATGCCCAGGTGCGTGCCCTCGCGGCTTCGGCGGGGCTGGCCGTGTACGCCACGGTCGCCGGATCGGAGGCCGCCGAAGCCGTCGCGGGAGACGCATCAGCTGCCGCGGGGGTCGCTGCAGCATCGGGTGGCGGCGAGGCCGCGAGCATCGCGGTGCCGGCGGTGTCACCTGCCATCGCGACCCTGACCACCGCGCCCGGGCCCTCGGGCGCGGCTGCGGTCGTGATGCCCGGCAGCCGCTCCGCGCGCGACGACCGGACACGCACGCCGACCATCGCCCGACGACCCCGCAGCCGGCGCGCGATGGCGGTCGTCGGCGGCGGGCTCGCCCTCGTGACCCTGCTGGGCGGAGGCGCGCTGTACAACGTCTATGCCACGAGCACCGCCACCATCGGTCTGGTGCTGACGGCACACCCAGTCGCGCCCGTCGACCTGACGCTGGTCGTGGATCCGGACCGCCCGACGGATGCCGCCACGGGCGTCGTCCAGGGGCAGTGGCGGCCGGTTCCCGTGTCGGTCTCGGGCACGGTCATCGCACACGGGTCCACGCCGCTCGTGACCACGGCGGTCGGCACGGTCACATTCGCCAACCACAGCACCAACCCCATCCCCATCCCGGAGGAGACCCTCGTCTCGACGCCTGCGGGCGTCGCATTCCGGACCCAGACCCTGGTCCAGGTCCCGGCGGGCGGCACGGCCGATGTCCCGGTCCGCGCCGTCCAGAGTGGCCAGGGTGGCAACGTCCCTGCCTTCGCCATCACGCGCATGGATCCACTGCTGGCCGACTCGCTCAGCAGCGGGACGGTGGTCAACAAGGAGGCGACGACCGGCGGCGACTCGGTCGAGCAACCGATCATCGTCCAGGCCGACTACGACAGTACCCTGTCGGCGCTGACGAACCAGATCGACGACGCGCTCGCCACGGCAGCCGCCGAGCCCGTGTCCCTGCCACCGGGGCTGGTCGCCTACCCCGAGACCGTCGTCCCCGGTGACCTGGTCCTCAGCCCCCAGAACGTCGTCGGCCAGCCTGTCGCATCCATGGGGCTCACGGCGTCGATGGTCGGTTCCGTGCTCACCGCATCTCGCGCTGACCTGGAACGCGTGGCCACCGGGATGTTCCATTCGAGCGTGCCGCCGGGCACCGATCTCGTCGAGCCCAGTATCAGCGTCGACCTCGGCACGGCCGCACTCCAGGACGGTTTGGTGACCTATCACGCGACCGCCTCCGGGCAGGCATTTAACCAGTCCGTGGACCCGGTGGCCGTGAAGGAGTCGGTCCTGGGACGGCCAAGATCCGAGGCACAGGGCATACTGGAGGACCTCGGCACCACGACCATCACCATGTCGCCGGACTTCATGCCGAACCTCCCCGACGATCCGAACCGGATCCTCCTGAACATCACCACGCCGCCCGAGGGCCCTGCCCAGTGACACATCCACCCACCTCCCGGGTCACGTCCGCGTGACGTGTCTCCTGGGGATCGACCTCGGCAGCCGACGCATCGGCGTGGCGCTGGGGACCGAGGATGGGCACGTCCGACCCCTGCGAACCCTTGCCCGACGTGACGTGGCCGGCGATGCGGTGAGCCTCCGGCGACTGGCCGCCGAGCATCGGGTGACCGGGCTGGTCGTGGGGCTGCCGCTGTCACTCGACGGGTCCGAGGGCCCGCAGGCGGATGTCACCCGTGCCTGGGCCGAGGCGATGGCACGACTCACCGGGCTACCGCTGACATACCAGGATGAGCGCCGGACGAGCCAGGACGCAGAGCGGCGCATGGGTGCCCCTGCCCGCGGTCGCTCTGGCGGAGCACCCTCGCCCGCTGCCCTGCGCGCGTATCGGGGGCGCGTGGACCGCGAGGCGGCCTGCGCGATCCTGCAGGCTGCGCTGGACGCCCGCCATGAGCTGACCACGTGACCTGGACCGGCCGGGGCGACCCGTCGTTGACCGACGCCGTCCCCGGCACCAGGGGCCAGCGGCAGGGGAGCGTGAGCAGCCGGGAGCTGCTGGGCCTGCAGCCTGCACGGCCGAGGGGCCCCTGGCGGGGTCTCGTGTTCCTCGTGGTGCTGATGCTCGTGATCGTGGTCGGTGGCATCGTGGTAGCGGGTCCAAAGGTGCGCGACTCGGCCTACGATCTCGCTCGCTCGAACCCCCAGGTGATGCGCCTGCCGCTGGTGCCGGACATCGTCCGTGAGCGCCTCGGCGCGTCCATCGACACGCCCGCCGGCACCCGTGCGACACCCGTCAAGTTCACCATCGACGGCGGCGAGACCGTTGGCCAGGTCGGCCGCGCCCTGGCTGCCCAGGGGCTCATCAGCGACCAGCTCATCTTCAGCTACCTTGCCATCACGCAGGGTGCGGATGACAAGCTGCACACTGGCAGCTTCCGGCTCGACCCGACCATGACCCCGCAGCAGATCCTGACGCGCCTGCAGTCCCCGCCGGACCCCGAGACGACCAAGGTGCTGCTGAGCCTCAAGCCGGGTCTGCGCCTCGAGCAGATCACCGCGTATCTCGAGACCCGGCCCGTCGACATGGACCCTGCCGACTTCTACGCCATCGTGCACTCACCGCCCGCCTGGGTGCGCGCCGAGTTCCCGTGGCTCAAGGTGCTGCCCGAGGGTCGGAGCCTCGAGGGTTTCATGGGCCTTGGCAACGTCACTGTCGACGCCAACATCACGCCCGAGGACCTGGTGCGGACGCTGCTGACTCGCTGGGAGACGAGCGTGGGGCCGGCGGTCATCGCCGACGTCCAGCAGAAGGGCAGGGACTTCTACAACACCCTGACGCTGGCCAGCATCGTCCAGAAGGAGGTCCGCGACTATGGGGAGGCGGCGCTGGTGGCGGGCGTGTACGCCAATCGGCTCAAAGGGGGCGGGGAGACGGCCGGCCTGCTCCAGGCGGATCCGACCGTGTCCTACGCCGTGGACACCGACAAGCTGAGCAAGATGGAGTTGCCGGCCTGGAAGGACTACTCCTTCTTCAGCCCGGTCAAGGGTCAGGCCTCGAAGAAGGTGTCGAGCGCCATGCAGAGCTATCAGACCTACACCAGCCAGGGGCTGCCCGACGGGCCCATCGATTCCCCGTCGCTCGCCGCGATCGAGGCTGCCGCGAACCCGGACACCAGGGACGGGTACTACTACTTCGTGGCGTGTTCGGGCGACACGACACACCGGTTCGCAACGACCGCACGCCAACACGCAGCCAACATCAAGAAGTGCAAGTGACCAGGCGTGGCTGACCTGCCGCTGGGCAGGACGCGCCTTCCGGACACCACCGACATCCCGCGCTGGATGGCCGCGGACAACGCGGCACGACCGGACCGGCTGGCGCGACTCCGAGGCCGGCTCGCCGATGCCGGCGTCGACGCCTATCTCGGCGTCCGGGCCGAGGACTCCCGGTACCTCACGGGGTTCAGCCTGCGTGCCGGTGAGGACAAGGTCGCGGGGGTGTCGGGCCAGTTCCTGGTCTCGGCCGACGAGACGGTCGTGTTCGCCGACTCCCGATACCGCGTCCAGGCCGCCGAGGAGTGCCCGGGTTCGCGCATCGAGGACGTGTATCACGACCTGCCCGGGCGGTGGCCCGCGCTGGTGTCCGGTCTGCGGCCGATCGCGGGCGGCAGGGCGGGTCGGCCGGCCCGTGTGGCGCTCGATGGCGGCACTGTCAGCCACGCCACGTGGCAGGCTCTCGCGGCTGCGGCGCCCGATGTGGAGCTCGTGAAGGCCGGCGGCTGGCTGGACGACCTGCGTCAGGCCAAGGAGCTGGCCGAGATCGAACGCATCGGCGCTGCGTGCGCGGTCGCCGATGCTGCCCTGATGCGAACGCTGCCGTCGATCCGTGCGGGCGTCACGGAGCAGGAGCTCGCACTCGCCCTCGAATGGGCGATTCGCACGGGAGGTGCAGAAGCGCTGGCCTTCGACGTCGCCTGCCTGTCCGGCCCACGTGCTGCGCTGCCGCATGGTTCGCCCACCGATCGTCGAGTCGAGATGGGCCAGGTGGTGCTGTTCGACTTCGGGGCCCAGGTGTGCGGCTATCGCTCGGACATGACCCGGACCCTGTTCGTGGGCGAGCCCACCCCTCGGGATCTCCAGCTGTACCGACTGGTGGCAGCGGCCCAGGAAGCCGCGTTCGAGGCGCTCAGGGCCGCGGCCATCGCCGGTGAGACGCCCACCGGCCGCACGATCGATGCCGCGGCACGAGACGTGATCGCGGGCGCCGGGCTGGGCGAGCGGTTCGGGCATGGCCTGGGCCATGGGATCGGCCTCGCGACGCACGAGGCGCCTTCCCTCGGCCGGCTGTCAGCCGAGCGGCCGCTGCCGTCGCCGACGGTGTTCAGCGTCGAGCCGGGTGTGTATCTCGATGGCGAGACGGGCGTGCGCATCGAGGATCTCGTCTGCTTCGATGCGTCCGCTGGCTGCTGTGAACGGCTGACGCAGTTCCCACGAGAGGTCACGGTCGTCGGCGTCTGACGGCTGCTCGGGTACACTCCCACGACCGGACCACCCCGACCACGCGTCACGTCCTCGCGGCAGCCGGCCCCCCTGGTCGCCCGCGACAGCATCATCGGCGTCCGGCTCCGGCCATCGGAGCCCACGCCGACACTCGAGGGAGCACACCACATCCATGATCTCGACCGGTGACCTGAAGAAGGGCATCGCCATCGAGCTCGACGGCGAGCTCTGGCAGATCCTTGACTACCAGCACATCAAGATGGGTCGCGGTTCGGCCCAGGTGAAGATCAAGCTGCGCAACATCCGTCGCGGACAGACCGTTGAGCGCAGTTTCCAGGCCGGCGACAAATGGCCCCGCGCGATCCTCGAGAAGCGTCCCGTCCAGTTCCTGTACCAGGACGGCGACGACTACCACTTCATGGAGCTCGAGAACTACGAGCAGTTCGCGCTCAGCCGGGCCCAGCTCGACGATGTCGCGAACTACCTCGTCGACGGCATGCAGCTCGACCGCACCAGTTGGGAGAACGAGACCATCGGCATCGAGCTACCCATCACGGTGGACCTCAAGGTCGCGAACACCGAGCCCGGGTTCGCCGGTGATACCGCGACCGGCGCGCGCAAGCTGGCGACCATGGAGACCGGCCTCGTCGTCCAGGTCCCGTTGTTCGTGGCCGAGGGCGACACCATCCGGATCGATACCCGCAACGGCGAGTACCAGACCCGGGTCTGACGCCCGGTCCCTGGCTCGCCACCTCGCCGCGATGGGCCGCAACGATGACGAACAGGCATGGTTGCCGTTCGAGGAATTCCTGGCGTCCGGGGCAGGCGGGCCGACATCGTCCGGGGCAGGCGGGTCCGGGGCGGCGGCCGGTCTCGCAGATCAGACATCGCTCCGGATCGTCATGGTCGGGGACCTGACCCGGTACATCAGGGACGCCATCCGGGTCGCGCCCCGACTGCGCGACCTGTGGGTCGAGGGTGAAGTCGGCCAGGTGACGGTCAGCTCCGCCGGCCACTGCTACTTCACGCTCAAGGACGAGCGAGCGCAGGTGCGCTGCATGATCTTCCGGGATGACCGGATGGCCATCCCGTTCCAGCCGCGCACCGGGGTCCGGCTCGTGGCCCACGGTCGGGTCGACGTGTTCGAGGCGCAGGGTGTGTACCAGTTGTATGTGGACACCCTCCAGCCGGCTGGCTTCGGCGACCTGGCGCTCCGATTCGAGGCGCTCAAGGCAGGGTTGACCCGGGAGGGGTTGTTCGAGTCTGGTCGCAAGCGACCGCTGCCCACATGGCCGCGCACCATCGGCATCTGCACCAGCCTGTCGGGAGCCGTGCTCCACGACATGCGCAAGGTCCTGGGCCGTCGGTGGCCCTCGGTCCGGGTGCTCGTGAGCGCGTGCCAGGTGCAGGGCCCGGGCGCGCCGGAGAGCATCGTGGCCGCGCTGCGTCGGTTGGGTCGCTGGACTGACCGCGAGACGGGCCGCGCGGCGGATGTCGTGATCCTCGCCCGTGGCGGCGGCTCGATGGAGGATCTCTGGGCCTTCAACGAGGAGATCGTGGTCCGCGCGGTCGCCGCATATCCCGTACCCATCGTGGTGGGCGTGGGTCACGAGACGGATGTGACGCTTGCCGAGTTCGCGGCGGATGTGCGGGCGGCCACGCCATCGGTCGCGGCGGAGCTGTGCGTCCCGTCACGGACATACCTGGAAGCCCGCCTGCACACCCTCGGCGGCCGGCTTACGGGTGCCGCCACCCGCTCGCTGGGTGCGGCCAGGAGCGAGCTCGATGCCGAACGTCGGGCGCTCGAGGGATCCCGTCCGTCTGCGTACCTGGCCGCCGAACGGGAACGCGCCGGCCTCCTGCTGGACCGCGCGACGCGGGCCGTCGCTGCCCGCCTGGACGTGGACCGTGCCCGCCTCCAGCGCCTCGACGATCGCCTGCCGATGGTCGTCCAGGGACGGTTGGCGCGAGCCCGTACCGACGTCGCCAGGAGTGCCGGCACCCTCAATGCCCTGAGCCCGTTCGCGACACTCGAGCGGGGCTATGCCATCGTGCGCGATGCGTCGGGTGTGATCGTGCGAGATGCGTCCGGACGCTCCGTTGGCGACACCCTCGAGGTGCGGCTGGCGCGGGGCTCGCTGGACGTGCGCGTGGAACGCGTGCCAGACTCGGCGGCATGATCGACCCCCAGGCCATACCCGTCGACCCCGTGATCGCTGCACTGCCGTTCGACGAGGCGCTGGCTGAGCTCCAGGCGGTGGTCGGCAGGCTGGAATCCGGAGGACTTGCGCTGGAGGACTCCATCGAGCTGTACGAGCGGGGAGTCGCGCTCCATGCCCACTGCGCCCGATCGCTGACCGCCGCAGAGCTGCGGGTCCAGCGGCTGGTCGAGGGAGCGGGTGGGCGGCTGCAGGAGCTGGACCTCCGGCCGGGCGATGAGGCCTGACGCGCGTCGGACGATGCGTGACGCGTGTCGATGGCGGCTGCGCTAGCATCGCCCAGCCACACCAGCGGTGCCGAACGGCACGAACGGTGGGCGCGGCCGGAGTGCCGCAGCACAGGAGCTTCCCTTGGCCATCCTTCCTGGCATCCGCGGTCCACAGGACCTGCAGGCCCTTTCCGAGGACCAGCTCCCCGAGCTGTGCGAGGAGATCCGCCAGACCATCATCGCCACCGTCGCCGAGACCGGTGGCCACCTGGGCAGCTCGCTGGGGGTCGTGGAGCTGGCGGTGGTCCTGCACCGGACGCTCGACAGCCCCACCGACCACATCGTGTGGGACACGGGACACCAGGCGTATGCCCACAAGCTCCTGACCGGACGTCTCGAGGCCTTCCCGACCTTGCGCCAGATGGGCGGCATGGGCGGGTTCCCGAGGCGCAGCGAGAGTCCCCACGACGTCTTTGATGGTGGACATGCGGGTACGGGCATCTCCATCGGGGAGGGCCTGGCGCTCGCCCGGGACGTCCGGGGCACGCAGGAACGCGTGGCCGTGGTGGTGGGCGACGCCGCCCTCATGGCGGGCCTCTCGTTCGAGGCCCTCAACGACCTTGGCCAGCGCGGCACCCGGATGCTCATCCTGCTCAATGACAACGAGATGAGCATCTCGCCCACGGTCGGGGCGATGAGCCGGTACCTGTCACGCATCAAGCTGTCACGCACATGGCGTGGCTCGCGACGTGCGTACGATGACGCGGTGCGCCGGATCCCGCGGGTGGGTGCCACGGCCTACGAATGGTCCCTTCGGTTGCGCGCTGCGGTCGTCGACTTCGCACAGCCGGGTCGCCTGTTCGAGGACCTCGGCATCACCTACGTGGGCCCGGTCGACGGTCACGATATCGCGGCCCTGGAGCAGACCATCCGCCACGTGTACCAGGACATGGACCGGCCGGTGCTGGTGCATATCCGGACGCGCAAGGGCCGCGGCTACCGTCCCGCCGAGGCCGACAAGGTCGGCTTTCATGGCGCAGCGCTGCCACCCATGACGGTGCTCAACGGCCAGGGAGATGGCGCCGTCCTCGATGGCGATGCCACCCCCTCGGATGCCCAACGGCTCGCTGCGCGCAAGCGCCCCCCCAACTACACCTCGGTCATGGCCGATGAGCTGGTGCGCATGGGTCGAGCCGATCCGCGCATCGTGGCCATCACGGCGGGCATGCCCACCGGCACCGGACTCAACCGGTTCGCGGCCGCGTTCCCCGACCGGATGTATGACGTCGGGATCGCCGAGCAGCATGCCATGACGCTGGCCACCGGCCTGGCGCTCGGCGGCCAGCGCCCATTCGTGGCGCTGTACTCCACGTTCCTCCAGCGCGCCTTCGATCAGGTCGTGCACGACGTGTGCCAGAACGACGCACCCGTGGTCATCGGTGTCGATCGCGCGGGGCTGGTGGGCGAAGATGGCACGAGCCACCAGGGCATGTTCACGCTGCCGGCCCAGCTCCAGTTGCCCAACCTGGTCATCGCGTCACCCCGTGACGAGCAGCAGCTCCGCAGCCTGCTCCGGACCGCGTTCGCGCAGGACCATCCGTTCGCGCTCCACTACCCGCGAGACCCCGGCCTCGACCTGCCTGACTTGGATCCGGCCGTGGTCCCTGTGGGCCAGGCGGAGATCCTGCGCGAGGGCACGGAGCTGCTCATCGTCGGCTTCGGCCCCATCGTGATGCGCGGCCTCGACGTGGCCGAGCGCCTCGCCGCCGCGGGCTGGTCGGTGGGTGTCATCGATGCCCGCTTCGCCAAGCCCCTCGACAGCGACCTGATCATCGGTGCTGCGCGGGGTGCGCGTCTGGTCGTGACCCTCGAGGAGAGTGCGGCGGCCGGCGGGTTCGGCGGCGCCGTGACCGGGGCGCTCGAGGTCGCGCGTCGGACCGACGCTGCCCTGCGGGACACCCGTGTCCTGTCTATCGGCATCCCGGCCGACCGATTCGTGGACCACGGCTCCGTCACCGATCTGCGACGCGCCATCAGGCTCGACGTTGACGGCATCCATGCCCAGATCACCGAAACGCTCGACCGCATGGCGACGGTTCCGGCGCATCCTGTCACGGTGCCCGCGGTCCGCTCCGCCTGACGACGCGACATCGGCCGGTCGCTCCGACCCGGTTCCTGCCACCATGGCGGGCGTGCCGAACCGCGTCCGCCTCGATCAGCTGGTCACCGAGCGAGGCCTTGCGCCCACGCGGAGCCGGGCGCAGGCCTTGCTGATGTCCGGGCGCGTGCGGGTCGGTGCCGGTGACGGCGCGCGACTCGATCGCAAGCCGGGCGACCTGGTCGACCCGTCCATCGGCATCAGCCTCGTGACGGCCGCGCCCTTCGTGTCTCGCGGCGGCGAGAAGCTGGCCGGTGCCCTCGATGCGTTCGGCATCGATCCGGCCGGCCGGGTGTGTCTCGACGTCGGGGCGTCCACCGGTGGCTTCACCGACTGCCTGTTGCAGCGCGGCGCGGCCCGTGTCTATGCTCTCGACGTGGGTCGCGGACAGTTGGTGGAGTCGCTGCGTATCGATCCGAGGGTGATCTCCATGGAGCGGACCCATGCCGGGCGACTCGATCCGGCGACGCCCGATCCGCTGACCCTTCCGGAGCAGGCGTCGCTCACCGTGGCGGACGTGTCCTTCATCTCGCTCACGCGGCTGCTGCGCGGCATGGCAGCCGCGACACGTCCCGGCGGCGAAATCCTGCCGATGGTCAAGCCCCAGTTCGAGCTGACACCCCGGGACGTCCCTCGCGGCGTCGTCCGCGACCCGGCGCTGCAGGCGGCCGCGGTCGCCCGTGTCCGGGACCATGCCCTCGAAGCTGGTCTGGCCGTGCTCGGGGAGGTCGAATCGCCCCTGGTCGGACCGTCGGGCAATCACGAATGGTTCCTGTGGCTCCGGGTGCCAGGGCCCGTACCCGATCCGGCTCCGTCACCTGCACCGGCACCCGGACGTGCACCCGACGTCGCCGCATGAAGCGCATCGGCTTCGCCTACAACCCGACCAACGAGCAGGCACTGGAACTCCGGGAGCGTGCGACGGGCTGGTGCTCCGTGCGAGGGATCGACTCCTGGGCAGCGCCCGCGGGCGAGCTGGAGACGCTCATCGCGGAGCTGCCGACCACGGACGCGCTGGTGGTCCTGGGTGGCGATGGCACGTTCCTGCGGGCCGCGCAGGGCCCGGCGGTCGTCGACGTCCCCATCCTGGGCATCAACTGCGGCAAGGTCGGCTTCCTGTCCAAGGCGGAATCGGACGCGATGGAGGCCGTGCTGGGCCAACTGACCGATGGCGCCTGGACGATCGAGCCGCGGATGCTGCTCGATGTCCGGTTGCTGCCCGGTGGCGAGGAGACAGATGCGTCGACCTACATCGCCGTCAACGACGCGGCGGTGGTCCGGGGCTCGATGGCGAGGGTGGTCCGCCTCGAGGTGAGCGTGGACTCGTCGCACGTCGCCACGTGGATCTCCGACGGCCTGGTCGTCAGCTCACCGACCGGGTCCACCGGCTACTCCTTCAGCGCGGGTGGCCCCATCCTCGATCCGACCAGCCGCAATCTCGTCGTCACGTCCATCGCCGCGTACCTGTCCGCGGTTCGGACCTTCGTGGTCTCACCAGAGCACACGGTCACGGTTCGAGTGCTGGATGCGTTCGATTGCATGGTCAGCATCGACGGCCGCGACGACGTCCCGCTGCGCGCCGGCGATGAGGTGCGCGTGAGTGCCCACGAGCGACCCATCCGGTTCATCGAGCCGCGCGGCGCCCTCCCATTCTGGGAGCTGCTGCGACGCAAGGCCGAGCTGCTGCCCTCCTGAGATGGCGCTGCTGGAGCTGTCGGTGACCGGATTGGCTCTCATCGAACGCGCCCGGCTCGAGCTTGGACCGGGCCTCACGGTCATCACCGGCGAGACGGGCGCGGGCAAGTCCCTGCTCATCGACGCGCTCGCCTTGGTGACCGGCGGTCGTGCGGATGCGTCCATGGTGCGGGCGAATGCCCCGGCCGCGCGCGTCGAGGCCCTGTTCGACCGGCCAGAGGGCGTGGAGGGGGATCCCGATGAGCCGCTCATATGCGTGCGCGAGGTGGCCGCCGCAGGTCGGAACGTGGCGCGCCTCGACGACCAGGCGGTGCCGGTCGCACGGCTCGCGGCCCTGGTGGGACCGTTGGTCGCCATCCACGGCCAGCATGACCAGCAGGGCCTGCTGTCGGCGTCGCGGCAGCGAGACCTGCTCGACGCCTATGGTGGTCACGGGCCATCGCGCGCGGCGGTCGCGAACGCCGTGAGCGCCTGGCGCGACAACCGTTCGGCTCTGGCGGACCTGGAGGTGCCACCGGAGGAGCTCGATCGTCGGCTGGCCCTCGCTCGCCACGTCGTGGACGAGGTCGCCGCCATCGCCCCGCGACCGGGTGAGATCGCGGATCTCCGAACGAGACAGGCGCTGCTGGCGGGTGCCGAGCGGTCGATGCGCCTCTCGGAGTCCATCCGGCTGCGCCTCGTCGGTGAAGGCACCGGTGTGCGTGACCAGCTCGCGCGCGCTCTCCACGAAGCACGCGACCTCGCCCGCATGGACCCTCGGCTGGAGTCCCTGGCGGGGCGCCTGGAAGGGCTGGAGGCGGAGGCCCTGGACATCGCGGACGAACTGCGTCGTTCCGCGGATGGGCTGGAGGGTGACGTCGGATCGGTCGCGCGCATCGAAGCGCGACTGGGGGAGCTCTTCGGCCTGCAGCGCAAGTACGGGGAGACCGAGGACGACATCCTGCGGCACGCGGCGGCGATGGCGGACGAGGTGGCACGGCTGGAGGGTCTTGATACCGAGCGGGCGGAGCGCGCCGCTGCCGATGAGCGATTTCGAGCCGCGGCCGAGGCCGCGGCGGACGAGCTCCACGTCGCGCGGCTGCGGGCCGCGACCGCCATCGGCACGGCCATCACGACCATCCTGCGGGACCTGGGCTTCCCGGATGCATCGTTCGGGGTGGATCTGGTGGCCACGGCGCTCGATGCCAGCGGTGGGGACGAGGTCACGTTCCTGCTGGCGCCGAACCCGGGTGAGCCGGCTCGCCCCCTGGCGCGGATCGCCTCGGGCGGCGAACTGTCGCGGGTGTCACTGGCCATCGAGCAGGTGCTGGCAGCAGCGGATGTCACGCCGACCCTGATCTTCGACGAGGTCGACGCCGGCATCGGCAGCCGGTCGGCGGATCCCATCGGTCGCAGCCTGTGGCGCCTTGCGCGACATCACCAGGTCCTGGTCGTCACGCATCTCGCCCAGATCGCGGCGCATGCGGACGCGCACCTGCACATCATCAAGGCGGCACGCGACGGTCGCACCGTGACCACCATCGCGCCGCTGGCTGGCGACGACCGGGTCCGGGAGATCGCCGCGATGCTCGGCGGCGCCTCGGTCTCCGTGACCACCCTCCGGGCCGCAGCGGAGCTCCTGGCGGACGCTGCGACATCGCACGCGACCGCGGTGCCATCAGGGCGGCCATGACGGCCCAGCCGTCCAGGCGGCCGTGACGGCCCAGCCACCCGCGGACCTGCTCGCGGCCCTCGACACCTACCTCGACCACCTGCGCGTCGAGAAGGGTCTGTCGGGCGCCACCATCCGGGCCTACGACACCGACCTGCGGGCCTTCGGCGCCGCGGCTCCGGACATCGAGCGCTGGCGCGGATCGGCGGTGCCGGCCCAGGGCTATCTGGCGACCCTCGGCCGGCCACCGCGTGCGCTCCGTCCGTCCAGCATCCGGCGCAAGGCAGCCTCCATCAGGGCCTTCTACCGGTTCTGCGGCGCGGAGGGCATCATCACGGAGGATGTCGCAGATGGTCTCGAGCTGCCGCGGGGAACCCTGGTCCTGCCCGAGACGCTCGATGTCGGCGAGGTCGAGGCGCTCCTGGAGGCGACCGTGCCCGATACCGAGGTCGGCATCCGTGACCGCGCCCTGCTCGAGCTGCTGTACGCATCGGGCCTGCGGATCAGCGAGGCGCTGGGCCTGGACATGGCTGACGTATCGACGGTCGACGAGTCGGTGCGCGTGCTGGGCAAGGGGGACCGGGAGCGGGTCGTCCCGGTCGGTGACCTGGCGCTCTCGGCCCTGGAGCAGTACGTCACGAGCGTCCGGCCCATGTGGCTGGCCAGCGCCGAGCCGGCCGCGTCGCTCACCCGGGCCGCCGCGGCCCGCGCGGCGCGCGCCGAAGCCCGGCGTGGCGGGCCGCTGTTCCTGTCGCGGCGCGGACGGCGCATGACGCGGATGGAAGCGTGGCGGGTCGTCCAGCGATCCGCCCAGCGAGCCGGGCTCACGGGTCACGTGACCCCCCACACCCTGCGACACAGCTTCGCGACACACCTGCTGGAAGGTGGCGCCGACCTGCGCGTGGTGCAGGAGCTGCTCGGACATGCCAGCATCACGACCACACAGTTGTACACGCACCTGACCGGTGAGCGGATCCGGCAGGTCTACGCTCGGGCACACCCACGCGCATGACGCAGCATGGAGGCTGATCGGACCATATGGGCTCGTACGCGGATTCGCTCCTGACGCAGGGGGAGGTGGTGCTTCGGCGCGAGCGTCAGCACTGGTTGTCCCTGTTCCTCGAGAGCCGGCTGTCCATCACCGTCTGGGTCCTGGCCATCCTCGCGCTCGTCGCGATCCCCGTGTTCCACATCGGGGGTGCGGTGCGGGATGGCATATCGGTCATCGCCATCGTCGTCATCGTGCTCGCCGTCGGGTTCTTCGCGTATCGCTGGTGGCACTGGCGGACCGATGAGTACGTGATCACGAATCGTCGGCTGCTCAAGGTCGAGGGCATCATCAACAAGCGATCGGCCGACTCCAACCTGGAGAAGATCAATGACGCGATCCTTGCCGAGAACCTTATTGGCCGCCTCCTGGACTACGGCGACCTGGACATCCTGACCGCGGCCGATATCTCGGTCGACCAGTA